>SKVI01000388.1 GCA_007129525.1 Gemmatimonadota bacterium
GTCTGTCATGAAACCCTCCTGCACTATCGTTCCGGTTCCGGCAGTCCGACCGGACCGCCGAGTCTCAACCGCCGACGTCCGCTCATGGGACCCCGACCGCCTGCCAGGGTAGGAGTACCGCCGGATCCGGCTGGCGTTTCGATGCCGGGCCGGTAGCACCCAGTCGAGAGCGCGCCGATTCAAGCGAGGAGACGACCGTGCAGAAGTGGGCCCTCATCACGGGCGGGGCCGTCCGTATCGGGCGAGCCGTCACCCTGGGTCTGGCCGAGGCCGGCTACAACGTGGTGGTCAACTACCACACCTCCGAATCGGAGGCCCGCAGTGCGGCCCGGGAGGTGGAGGACCTGGGTCGGCGCTGCCTCATCGTCGGCGGCGACGTCTCCAACAGCGACGACGTGGCCCGGATCGGCCGGGAGGTCCGCCGGTCGTGCGGTCGGTTGGACCTCCTGGTGAACAACGCCTCCCTCTTCTCAGAGCGGCCTCTCATGGAGGTGGACGAAGGCGAGTGGGACCGGGTCATGGCGGTAAACCTGAAGGGCCCCTTCCTCATGGTGAAGGCCACCGCCGACCTCCTGGACGCGTCCGAAGGTTCGGTGGTGAACCTGGTGGACCTCTCGGCCTTCCAGCCCTGGGTGGAGTACCCGCATCACGCCGTCTCCAAGGCCGGGCTCCTGCAGCTCACCCGGGTCATGGCCCGGGCCATGGCCCCGCGGGTCCGGGTCAACGCCATCGCCCCCGGCGCCGTCCTCCTTCCGGAAAGCTACGACGAGGAGGCCCGGGAGCGGTCGCGGAAGAGTTCGCCGCTGGGTACGCTGGGCTCGCCGGAGGACGTGGTCCGCACTGTCCTCTTCCTGGACCGCTCCCCCTTCATTACCGGTGAGGTGGTGGTGGTGGACGGCGGCCGGCTGCTGGGAGGGTGAGGCTCTGGCCCGCGACTCCACGGAACGCTTCCCCGCCCCTCTCGTCCGATTTGCCGAGCTCTTCAATGCCGGGGAGTTCTGGGAGAGCCACGAGGTCCTGGAAGATCCCTGGCGGGAGCACGGCAGCGCCTTCTACCAGGGCCTGATCCTGTACGCCAGCGCCTTCGTGCACGTGAGGCGCGACAATGCCCACGGGATCCGGGCCCAGCTCCGGAAGGCGCGCCAGGTGCTGGCCCCGTACGAGCCCGCCTACCTGGGGGTCGATACGGCGACCGTGCGTCGCCATGCCCGGGAGGTCATCCAGCTCGTCGAAGACGCAGGGGACGCTCCTCCGACCCACTGGGAGGACCGTATCACCTTCCCCCGACTGGAACTCCGCCCGGAGCTCGTTCGGGGCTCGGAACCGGAGCTTGCGGACTGAGGGAGCGGCTTCTCAACCCCGCAGGGCAGGGTCAGAGGAGGAGGAGCGGACTCCGAAGGGCCGACAGCGTAGCCGCCAACTCGGGACCTGAAAAGAGGGGGGAGCTCCGGGGGGCCACCAGCAGGGCGTCGTCCCGAACCCCCAGGATCCGGCCCAGTTCGCTGGCTCCCAGGCGCGCCACCAGGTGGATTTCGGCTCCCTCTCCCTCGGGGCCCCGAAGGCGCTCCCGAAGTCGGTCCACCAGCCGTTGGGCTTCGGGTCCGGGGGCCTGGGGCACCGCCACCTCCAGGGGGCACTCCCGCCTCCGAGCCAGGTGCTTCGCCAGGACCAGCCCCCGCTCGGCTCCGGCACTCCCGTCATAGAGAAGGACGATCCGTCGACCCAACCGGGCCCCTTCGTGCAGCAGAAGAAGGGGAGTGTCCGAGTCCGTCATCAGGGCCCGGGCGGTGCGCCCCACACGGCCCGCCCTGCCGGGCGATAACCCCGTACGGCCCACCGTCACCAGGTCCACCTCGCCGGCGGCCCCCAGGATCACCCGTTCGGCCCGCCCGCGCTCCACCCGAAAACGCCATCTGACCTCCAGCCGGGTGCTGGTCTCCTCGAGCTGACGGGAAAGGCGATGGGCCACCCGCGCCAGCTCCCGCCTGAGGTCGCCGGACTCGAGGGTCCCCACGCTCCCGGTGTAGGACCGCACCACGCGGACCGATCCGAGGGTGCCGAGCCGATGCCAGGCCTCCTCCTCTACGAAGAGCCCCTCCAGATCGGCCTCCAGGAGCTGAGCCAGCTCGGCCGCCACCCCCAACGCCCATCGGCTGTGGCGGGAGGTGTCCAGCGCCACCAGGATCCGGCGAATGCGGACTTCCAGATCGGAGCCCGCCTCGGCATCGGGGCTATCCATTGTCCTGGGTCCCATCCCTTGAGAAGGCCCGGAGGCGTTCAGCCATCTCCCTGAGTTCGGCCTCCACCTTGCCGTTGAAGCTCTCGGCCGGGAAGCGCCCCTCCGCGTCCGGCGTGCCGGCGGACACCCCCGAGAAGAGCTCCAGGGCCTGATCCACCGTCTCCACCGGGTGAATGTGGAAGCGGCCTTCGTCCACCGCTTCCACCACGTCGGGGCGCACCATGAGATGCTCCACGTTGGCCCGGGGGATCACCACCCCCTGATCGCCGGTGAGCTCGCGCTCGCAGCAGATGTCGAAGAACCCTTCGATCTTCTCGTTCACGCCCCCGATGGGCTGGATCCTCCCGTGCTGGTTCACCGACCCGGTCACCGCCAGCGACTGGCGGAGGGGGACCCGCCCGATGGCCGACAGGAGAGCGAAGAGCTCCGCCGCCGAGGCACTGTCGCCGTCGACTCCGCCGTAGGACTGCTCGAAGACCAGGCTGGCGGCCAGCGAGAGGGGACGCTCCCGGGCGTAGCGCTCCTTGAGGAATCCCTTCAGGATAAGGATCCCCTTGGAGTGCAGGGGGCCCCCCATCTCCACCTCCCGTTCGATGTCCACAATCTCACCCTTGCCCAGCGCCACCCGGGCAGTAATGCGGGTGGGTTTTCCGAACGACAGGCTTCCGAGCTGCAGCACCGAGAGCCCGTTGATCTGACCCACCTCCCGGCCTGCCGTATCGATGAAGTGGATGTCCCGTTGGATCTGCTCCTGCATCCGGTCCCGCACCCTGCTGGCCCGGTACACCTGCTGGTCGATGGCCCGCTGCACGTCGTCCCGGGTCACCGTATCCCGCTCTCCCTCGGCGGCCCAGTGGTTGGCCTGCTGCAGCAGGTCGTCGATCTCCCGAGTCCGGGTGGAGAGCTTTTCCCGGTCGCCGGCCAGCCGGGATCCCTGCTCGATGACCCGGGCCACCGCCTCCCGGTGGAAGGGCCGGAGTCCCCGTGCCCGGATGAGCTCGGCAAGGAAGCGGGCGTACTGACGGTCCATGTCTCCGTCTCGTGCCATCTCGTCTTCGAAATCCGCCTCCACCTTGAAGAGGGAGGGGAACTCCGGGTCGTGGGCGCTCAGGAGATAGTAGATGAGGCGCTCACCCACCAGCACCACCTTCACCCCCAGGTCCAGGGGCTCGGGCTCCAGGCTCACGGTGCTCAGCATGCTGTAGCTCTGCCCCAGCGATTCGATCTTGAGGCGGCCGGTGTTCAGTACCCGCTTGAGGGCCTCCCAGGCAAAGGGTTCCAGGAGAAGGCTGCGGGCGTCCAGGATCAGGTAACCTCCGTTGGCCCGATGGAGCGCGCCGGGCCGGATGAGGCTGAAATCGGTGCTCAGGGCTCCCATTCGGGAGCGGTGCTCGATGCGGCCGATGAGGTTCTTGTACGTGGGGTGCTCCTCGTAGACCACCGGGGCCCCCTCGGTCTCGGCCTGGTCCACCAGGAGGTTGATCCGGTAGCGGGACAGGATGGGATTGTCGCGGCCGCCTGACGAGAGGTCCGGATTCGCCTGCTGCATCTTCAGGAAGGGGTTGACGTCCTGGTCTCCCTGACCCTGTCCGGCGGCGCTGAGAATCCCCTGCACGTTGTCCACGATGTCCATCTGCACCTGATCCAGGAAGCGGAGGACGGCCTCCTGCTCCTGGAAGCCGGACCGGATGTCCTCCACCAGCTCGTTGGTGGCGAAGGTGGCGATCTCACGGTCCAGCTTCTTGATCCGGTCCCGTACGTCCCGCTTCTTGGCGGGCATGGTCCGCAGGAGGGCCTGCAGCTCCTTCTGCAGCTCCTCCGACTCCTTTTCGAGACGCTCCTTGTCCTCGTCCGAGAGCTCCTTGATGTCGTCCTCCTCCATCACCTCTCCGTCATCCCGGAGGGGCACGAAACCGAAACCGGCGGGGGTCCGAAGGAGGGCCAGGCCCTTCTCCCGAGCCCGCTCCTGGAGCTCCTCGAATCCCTTTCCATGCTCCTCCTGGGCCGCCTCCTGCACCGCCCGTCTCCGGTTCTGGTATTCCTCGCTCTCGAAGGCCGCGATGAGGGACGTCTCCAGGTCGTCGGCCAGCTCGTCCATGGCCTCCCGAAGCTCCACCCCCATCCCTGCCGGGAGCCGAAGCATACAGGGGCGATAGGGGTCGTCGAAGTTATGGACGTAGCAGAGATCGGCGGGCACCGCCTCGTCGGCGGAATTCTCCTTCAGGAAGGCTTCCACAAGCTCCCGCTTGTCGGTGCTCCGGGGGCCCATGACGAAGATGTTGTAGCCCGGCCCCTGAACCCCCATCCCGAAGCGGACCGAGGAGACCAGCCGGTCCTGGCCCACCGTGGCCTTTCCGGGGGGCAGCTCGTCGGTGGTCTCGAAGTCCAGTCCCTCGGGGTCGCAGCGCCGGTACAGGGCGGCGGCATCCAGCGAGTCGGGAGCGCCGGCGACTTCGTCACGTTCATCTGCAGACATGGATCGCTCCGTCCGGTTGATGGATCCTCTGGGCCTGAATGCTGGCGAGTGTTTACGACTCGGCGGCCGCTACCGGCTCGGCAGGCACTTCGCTCTCTGAGGCCGATTCGCCACCGCCGTGGGCCAGGTACCGCTCGGCCTCGAGTGCGGCCATGCACCCGGTTCCGGCGGCGGTCACCGCCTGGCGGTAGTACGAGTCCATGACGTCTCCGGCGGCGTAGATGCCCTCCACCGTGGTCTCGGTACGCCAGGGCGTGGGGGTGAGGATGTAGCCGGTTTCGTCCAGTTCCACGACATCCTTCAAGAAGGCGGTGTTGGGCGTGTGCCCGATGGCCAGAAAGAAGCCCCCCACCTCCATCTCCCGTTCCTCGCCGGTGACTGTGTCCTGCAGGCGGAGACCGGTGACGAAATCATCACCCAGAACATCGGTTACGATGGTATTCCACTCCACCCGGATCCTGGGATTGTCCAGAGCCCGCTCGGCCATGATGGGCGAAGCCCGGAAGGTGTCGCGGCGATGGATGATCACCACCTCGCTGGCGAACTTGCTCAGGTAGGTCGCTTCCTCCATGGCGCTGTCACCACCTCCCACCACGGCCAGGACCTGGTCCCTGAACGCCGGGAGCGCCCCGTCACACACGGCACACGCCGATACCCCGCCGCCGGACTGGGCCAGTCGCTCCTCGTTCTCGAGCCCCAGCCAGTTGGCCCGGGCTCCGGTGGCCACGATGACGGTCCGCGCCCTTACCTCCATGCCGTCCGACGACCGGAGGAGGAAGGGACGCGTGGACGCATCCACCTCCACGATGTCCTCGGTGATGATCCGGGTGTCGAAGCGCTCGGCCTGCGCCCGCATGTCCATCATGAGGCTCTGCCCGTCCACGCCCTCGGGGAACCCGGGGTAGTTCTCCACCTCGGTGGTGAACATGAGCTGTCCGCCGGGGATCATCTCCCGTGACGGAGCGCCTTCGAACACCAGCGGCTCCAGGCGGGCCCGGGCGGCATAGATGGCCGCCGTCCACCCGGCGGGGCCGGATCCGATGATCACCACGTCTTCAATTCGGTCGTCGCTGAACATATCGATTCCTCGCAGGGAGGGCCTCAGCCCTCCTTGAATACTTTCATGTTGGTGGAGTGTCCCGGGTTCACCCGGGCGTCGGGATCCACGAAGTGGACGGCGTTGTTCACCGCGATGGCGGCCTCGGCGAAGCCGCTGGCGATGAGATCGAGCTTGCCCTGGTACTCCACGATGTCTCCGGCACCGAAGATTCCGGGGATGTTGGTCTCCATGAGGGGCGAGACCAGAATTCTGTTCTTGCGCACGTCGAGGCCCCATTCCTTGATGGGGCCCAGGTCCGGCTTGAAGCCCAGGAAGGTGAGAACCGCGTCCGCCTCCATGATGGTGCGGTCATCGGTGCGGTTGTCGAATACCGTGACCTCTTCCACGGTTCCATTTCCGTTGATCTCGGCCACCTCGTGGAAGAGCCAGATCTCCAGCTCGCCGGCCTCCTCGGCCTCCATGAGCTGCTCCACTGACCGTTCGTGTGCCCGGAAGCGGTCCCGGCGATGCACCAGCACCAGCCGCTCCACCTTCTCCTTCAGAATCAGCGCCCAGTCCAGCGCCGAGTCGCCTCCGCCCACCACCACCACTCGCTTGTCACGGTACACCTCCGGGTCCTTTACGGCGTAGTGGACGCCCCGACCCAGGAGCTCGTCGTAGCCCGGCACGTCGAGCTTGCGGGGTTCGAAGGCCCCCTTTCCTCCGGCCACCACCACCGTGCGGGTTCGGTACTCGGTGGCGCCGCAGTCCAGCACGAAGTCACCGTCTTCCCCGTCTCGATGAATACGGCGCACCTCCTCGTCAAGCACCACTTCCGGATCGAACTGCATGGCCTGGGCAATGAGCTCCAGAGCCAGGTCCTTGGCCAGAACCTTCGGAAAGCCCCCCACGTCATAGATGTATTTCTCGGGATAGAGGGCCGTGAGCTGCCCTCCCAACTCGGGAAGCGAATCCACGATCCGGACCGACGCACCCCGCATCCCAGCGTAGAAGGCAGCAAAGAGCCCGGTGGGCCCTCCGCCGATGATGGTGATGTCGCAAGTCTCCTCGGTCATGACCCCTTACTGGATATAGGCTGGCCGGTGGTACGTCGTCCGGCCAGAAAGGATACAGATTGACCCCGGGCAGGCAACCGGGCACGGCGACTCCGTGGCTCGTCGAATGGGCCTACCCCTACTCCCGGCTTTCGGCTCCATCGGGTTCGCCGGCAAAAAACCCCGAGACCCGGTAGCTCTCCAGCCCCCACCCCAACAGGAGCTTGACCCCCACCGCCGCGGGCACCGCAATGAGAAGGCCCACGAAGCCAAAGAAGAAGCCGCCCACGGCGATGGCCAGGAGGATCCACACCGGATGGAGTCCGGTGGAGTCGCCCACGATACGGGGGCTCACCACCCCGCTTTCCAGCGACTGCGCCAGGGTGTAGACCACCGCCACTTTGAGCAGGGCGATGCCGGGATCACCGCTGGCCAGGGCGATGGCCAGGGCCGGGATGAGGCTCAGCACCAGCCCCAGGTAGGGGACGACGTTGAAGATGGCCACCACTGCCCCCAGGAAGATGGCGTACGGGAACTGCACCACGAGGAGGCCCACCGTAGTCATGGCTCCCACCGTGAGTGAAACGGTGACCTGCCCCCGGAGATAGGCCGACAGGAGCCGGTCGTACTCCACCAGACCCCGACGAATCCCCTGCCGGCTCGGCGGAATCAGGTCGTCCACCTTCGTCACCAGCCGGTCGTAGTCCCGGAGGAGATAGAAGGTGAGCACGGGAGCCAGCACCAGGTA
>SKVI01000136.1 GCA_007129525.1 Gemmatimonadota bacterium
CCCATGGAGATGTGGTCCGAGACGCTCCGGACCACCAGGGCGTTGAGCCGCCAGATGTTCGCGTCGTTTCGAATCTCGGTGCCGCTGGCCAGGGTCCGCCGGTCCTTGCGAAGGTTCACCCACATGTTGCTGTTGATCTTCCAGTCGGCGGTGACCCGGTTGGCGCTCAGGCTGGGGTTGATTCGCGAGGACGTACGGGTCTCCTGCAGGTCCATGTTGCCCGACAGTCCGAAGCGGAAGGTCCAGAAGTCCCAGGGATCGTACGACGCGTCTCGCCCACTCCCGTTCCCCGACACGTCACCGCCGTCGTCGTCCAGGTCCTGGGGCACGTAGCTGATCTCCAGGCCCCGGGTCGCCCCGGCGGCCACCGCGTAGCGAATGAGCCCCAGGCGGAGCGCCTGGGTCACCCCGTCCACTTCGGCCCGCTGCGAGTCGGTGCCTGCCGAAGTGTAGGTGAGCCCCTCGTCTCGGCCGGCCATGTCGCCCCGGCCCATGAAGTCCACCTGGTACTGGCGCCCTCCGTCCGAAAGCCCGGTGCTGGTGAAGAGCACGTGCACGTCGGCGTCCGCTCGGTCCCGAACCCAGTTCACGAAACGGATTTCGGTGCGGAAATGATCGAAGTCGCAGTTGCGCCGGTCCTGGCAGTCCAGGAAGACCCGGGGCGGGCTCTGGGCCGTGGCACGGGTCTCCGACTGCAGTTGGGCCGACGCACCCTGAGGCAGGGCCAGGAGGAAGAGCATGAGCGCTGCCGCCAGCATCCACCCGAGTGCGGGGAAGGCGGCCGGCTCCGAGCCGATCCGGTTCAACCGGAATGAATGGGTCATCGTCCCTCGTCCTTGGGGTCTGTCCGGGCTGTCCCGGGATCGGTCCGGGCCATGGGAATCGGATATCGGAGGCACGGGCATCGATTGTGTGATGCCCGGCCGGCCGCCAGCGTTAAAACCATGTCCAGCATTGGGAGAATGTAAACATGTGTTGTCGGGGTCGCCCGCGCTACCCTCTCCTTTCGCGGAAGGTCCGCCCGCCCGCTCCGACCCCGGCGGGCCGCAACTCGGCCGGCTCCCCGCCGGCCATGGTCTCGTCCGCCACGAAGTGGCGTTGGAACCACAGGGCCAGGTCGTCCACCAGCGAGTACATCACCGGCACCACCACCAGCGTCAGGACGGTGGCAAAGATGATGCCCACGATCACGGCGATGGCCATGGGGCTCCACCACGCTGCCTGCTCTCCGCCCCAGTAGAGCTCGGGGTTCAGACTCCCGTACAGCCCGAAGTAGTCGAAGTTGAGGCCGATGGCCAAGGGTACCAGGCCCAGCGCGGTGGTGATGGCGGTGAGGACCACCGGCCGGAACCGGGTCATCCCGCCCTGCACAAGCGCCTCCCGCCGATCCATCCCGTCCCGCTCCCGCAGAATGTCGATATAGTCGATGAGCACGATGGCATTGTTCACCACGATCCCCGCCAGCGAGATGATCCCGACTCCCGTCA
Organism: Gemmatimonadota bacterium; assembly: GCA_007129525.1. GTDB lineage: Bacteria > Gemmatimonadota > Gemmatimonadetes > Longimicrobiales > Gaopeijiaceae > PWLA01. The sequence goes on from SKVI01000136.1 coordinate 1,488, forward strand.
TGATGATCACGAAGGGCATCTGGAAGACCAGCAGCCCCAGCACCACCCCCACCGTTGACATGATCACCGAGGTGAGAATGATCACCGGCTTCACCACCGAGTTGAACTGGCTCACCAGAATGAAGCCGATGAGCATCAGAGCAATGAGAAAGGCGGTGGTGAGGAACTCCTGGGCGTCGTCCTGGTCTTCGAGCTGGCCGGTGTAGCGCAGATCATAGCCCACGGGGATCTCCTCGGCCCGGAAGTCGGCCAGGGTGGCCATGACCTCCCGGAGTACTGCGTTCTGGTTGTACCCCGCCCGCACATCCGACGAGATGGTGGCCATCCGGTCCATGTCCTTGCGGCGGATGGACCCCAGCCCCTCGCCCACCTCCCAGTCCGCCACTGAGAGGAGGGGGATCTGGTCGCCGCCGTCGGCCATCACCACGAGCTCCTCCAGCGCCGAGATCTCACTCCGGTACTGCCGGGCCAGTCGCACCATGATGTCGAACTCGTCGTTGCCGGTGCGGTACCGGGCCGCCTCCACGCCCTGGATGGCCCCGCGGATGGCGTGGCCCACCTCGGCAGTGGAGAGGCCGTAGAGCGCCGCCTTCTCCCGATCCACGTGCACCGAGAGCTCGGGCCGCGCGTCGTCCATGTCGCTCTCCAGCCCCGACAGGCGATCCGCCACCGGCGCACTGCGCAGAATGTTCAGCACCTGGTCGGACAGCTCCTTCAGGACCGCCGGATCATAGCCCACGATCTCGATGTTCACCGGGGGGCCGCCCGGGGGCCCCGGGTCCGGGGCGTCGGTGCGGATCTCGGCCCCGGCCAGCCCGAGACCCAGCTCCTCCTGCACCCGGGCCAGCGTCAGGAAAGAATCCTGCCTCCGATCCTGGTAATCCAGCATGGCCAGCGTGATCTGGGCCCGGTTCTCGGCCCCGCTGGTCCCCCCGCCGAACATTGCGGCCCCTCCGGTTCCCACGGTGGCCACCATTGACTCCACGTCGTCGAAGCCTGACACGCCCCTGGCCTGGTCCTCGAGCCGCCGGGTCAGCTCGTCGGTGACCTGGGCCCGGGTGCCTACGGGCGTCTCGATGTCCACCAGGATCTGCGAGGGGGGAAAGCCCTCCGGAAAGAACTCGATGCCGTGGTTGAAGGGCACGAAGACGGCGAAGGTACCCACGAAGACCACCGCCGAAAGGCCCAGGACCACGGCTCGGTGGCCCAGGGCCCAACGCAGGCCCCCCTCGTACGACTGGATGATCCGGGGCAGCCCCCTGGCCTGAAACCACGTTCCGGCCCGGTCCAGGACGAAGCGGTGGAGGACGTAGAGCCCCAGCACCGTGGCGACGAGCAGCACGGCCGTGAGGACGTTCACCAGCGCCACGCCTGCGAAGCCCACCACCGCCAACGCCACCAGCGATCGTCGCGCAGTACGGGTCATGGGCCGCTTCGGCCGCCCCTCCACCTCCATGAAGATGGCACACAGGGTGGGCAGGATCACCAGCGCCACGAAGAGCGAGCTGGAGAGCGTCACGATGAGGGTCAGGGGGAGGTACCGCATGAACTCTCCCACCACGTCGGGCCAGAACATCAGGGGCAGGAAGGCCCCCAGGGTGGTGGCGGTGGCGGCCACCACCGGGAGGGCCACCTCGCCGGTGGCCTTCCGGGCCGCCATGACCGAGCTCCACCCTTCCTCCATGTAGCGGTAGATGTTCTCCACAATGACGATGGCGTTGTCCACCAACATCCCCAGCGCCAGGATCAGGCTGAAGAGCACCACCATGTTCATGGTGATCCCCAGCGCCGCCAGGACCACGAAGCTCAGCAGCATGGAAGTGGGAATGGCCAGCGCCACGAAGACCGACGTCCTCACCCCCAGAAAGAACAGCAGCACGGCCACGATGAGGATGAGCCCCGACACGATGTTGTTCTCCAGTGAGCTCACCATCTGGTGAATGTCCTGGGACTCGTCCGAGGTGATGGACACCTGTGTGGTGGGGGGGAACTCCGCCTCCATCTCGGCAATGACTGCCTTCACCTGTTCGGCGGCCTCGATGATGTTCTCACCGGCCCGCTTCACTACGCTGAGGGTGATCACCGGGCGCCCATCCAGGCGGGCGTACGAGGTCCGGTCGGCGAACCCGAACTCCACCTGAGCCAGATCTCTGACGTAGACGGCACGGCCGTCGAAGGTGCCCACCACCAGGTCCTCGATGACGGCGGGATCCACGAACTCCCCGTCCACCCGCACCAGGTAGTTGGCGGCTCCCACCTCGATGGAGCCTCCGGGAATGTTCACGTTCTCGTTCCGGATGGCGTCCACCACGTCGGTGAGGGCCAGGGAGTAGTACTTGAGCCGGGGAAGGTCCACGTCCACCTTCACCTCCCGCTCGAGCCCGCCCTGCAGGTCCACTCGCAGAACCTGGGGGATCTGCTCCAGCCGATCCTGGAGCTCCTCGGCCAGCTCCCTCAGGCGCACCAGTCCGTACTCGCCGGCCAGGTTTACCTGCATGATGGGCATCTCGGAGATGTCGATCTCCATGATGCTGGGCTCCTCGGCATCGGAGGGGAGTTCGGGTCGGGCCAGGTCTACCTTCTCCCGCACCTTCTGGAGCGCCTCGTCCATGTTGACCGAGGTGGCGAACTCCACGGTGATGGACGAATAGCCCTCGGTGGAGGTGGAGGTCATCTCCCGGACCTCGGAGATGGTGTTCAGCTCGTCTTCCAGGGGCCGGGTCACCAGCGTCTCGATGTCCGCCGGCGACACCCCGGGGTACACCGTGTTCACCACCAGCAGCGGGATGGCGATCTGGGGAGCGCTCTCCTTGGGGATGTTCAGGTACGAGACGAAGCCCGCCACCGTGATGAAGACGAACAGGATCACCACGCTGGTCCGGTGTCCCACCGCGAAGGTGGTGAGGGCGAACTCCTTGAAGCGGGCCAGAAAGGTGGGATCGTCCTCGGGAATGTCCCGGACGCCCTCGTCAAGCACCGGCACCGAGGGTCGGTAGTCACCCTGTCCGTCCCTCGGCTCGTCCTGTCCGTTCGTCGGTTCGTCCTGTCCATTCATCGGCTCGTCCCGCCCGTTCGTCGGCTCGTCGCGGTCAGCCATCGACTGCTTCCCGGGTACGCACCACCTGCACCTCGTCGCCGTGGGCCACCTGCTGCTGTCCCACCACGATGAGCCGGTCGCCGGCTTCCAGGCCTTCCTCCACCATGACCTGGTTCCGCTGAGAGCCGGCCAGCACCAGGGGGCGTACCTCGGCCACCGTGCGGCCGTCCCGCTCCACCACCACGAAGGCCACGAATCCCTCCTCTACCCGGACTACCGCGTCCTGCGGCACCACCAGCGCATCGTCCAGCTCCCTCCGCGTGAGGGCCAGGTTGGCCACCATCTCGGGCTTTACCACCCGCCCGGGATTGGGCAGCACCAACTCCACGGGGAAGGTTCGGTTCCGGGGGTTCACCGTGGCGCCGGCATAGCTCAGCGGGCCGCTGAACTCCTGGTCGGGGAGGACGTCGAAGGTGACCCGCGCCTGGGTGCCACGTCCCACGTCGGCGGCGAACCGCTCGGGCACACCTCCGGTGATCTTCACCGGGTCCACCTGCACCACCCGCGCCACCGGCGTCCCCGACGCCACCATGGTGCCCACCTCCACCTCCCGGCTCTCCAGGATCCCATCGATGGGCGACCGGATGACAGTGCGCTCGAGCCGTTCCTCCAGTGTCTCGAGCTGCGCCTCGGCCTGCTCGGCGGCGGAGCGGGCCTCCAGGTAGGCCAGCTCGGTGCCCACGCCGTCTTCCTCGAATAGCCGCTTGCGCCGCTCCCAGGTCTCCCCGGCCAGCTCGGCCCGGGCCCGGGCCTCCCTCACCTGCGAAGCCAGCAGGGCGCTGTCGATGCGGAAGAGGGGCTGGCCCACCTCCACCGATGTCCCCTTGTCCACCAGGATCTCCCGGATGGCCCCGGACTCCTCGGCCGAGACAGTGACGTCCTGATTGGCCTGCACCGTTCCGGTGATCCGGACCGTCTCGGTGAAGGGCGTCCGCTCCACCTCCACCACCTCCACATTGATGACCCGGGACGAACTGCGGGCCTCGTCCTGCCCGTTGGCCTGTGCGTCGGAGCCGCACCCTGCCACCATCAGCATCAGCGCGGCGGCCAGGGGCATCACTCCCGTCAGGGTCACGGCGCGAAGGCCTCCTCGCCCCGATCCGCTCCGGGGCACGGGAGAAGCGTGGGTCCGGGCCCAGGGCGAGACCGGACGGTAGAGGGGTTGTGGGTCATGCCGCTTCATGGAACTGAACCTTTCGAAAAAAGACATACGCTTGAACGGTCTGGAAGCGGTGGAGCGCCGCCCGTCAGGGTTCGCCTCACCATCCACCGGGCAGGGGCACCTCCCCCACCAGCTCGTCCAACCGGGCACGGGCCCGGAGGTAGTCGAAGACGGCCTCGGCATAGTTGAACTCGCTTTGCCGGAGGGCCACCTCGGCGTCGGTGAGCTCCAGCTGGCTGGCCAGGCCCTCCCGGTACTCCGCCGAGGCGATCTGGTAGCCCCGGGTGGCCTGCTCCACCGCCATCCGCTGGGCCCGGGCCCGGTACCGGGCCTCGTCCGCCTCCTCCAGCACGGTCTTCAGGTCGTCCCGGAGCCGGTCGGCGGCCACCTCGGTCTGGAGCCGAGCCGTCCGGAGGGCTGAACGCTTCTGGTCCGTCCGGGCCGACCGCTGGAATCCGGTAAAGAGGGGGACGCTCACCCGGATCCCCACCAGGCGGCCGTAGCCCCGCTGCCCCGAGGTGCCGAAGAAGTCCAGGGCGCCGTCCTGCTGGGCCTGAACCGAGTAGTCCCCAAAGAGGGAAACCCGGGGAAGGTACTCCGACTGCTCCACCCGCAGCTCGGCCTGGCGGAGCTCCTCGTTCAATGCGGCCTGCTGGATCGTCGAGCTGGAGGCCCGGGCCCGCCGGTGGAGCTCGTCCAGGCCATCGGCGTCGCCCATATTCGGCGGATCGACACCCGTGAGCTCCAGCAACCTGCGGTTCGCGGGGATATTGGCCGTAGGGTCGTCCAGCTCCATCTGTGCCAGCGAGCCTTCCACCGTGAGGCGGGTGCCTTCGGGAAGGTCCAGATCGGTGATCAGTTCCCGCTCCACCCGGAGCGCGGTGTTGGCCGCCCGCCGGAGTTCCGGCGTCAGGTTCGCCAACTCCACCTCCAGACGGAGGACATCGTAGTCGGAGGCCAGGCCGGCCCGATTCAAGGCTCGGGTCTCGTCCAGCGACTCCGCCACCCGGTCCACCGAGCGCTCGATGAGCCGGGCCTGCTCCTCGGCCAACAGCAGCTCGTAGTAGGCACGGCGGATCCGGGTGGTCACCTGGTGCACCTGTCCCCTGAGCTGCTCGTCCTGGAGGGCCTTGAAGCGGGCCGCCGCTCCCACGCCGATGAAGGCCCGAGCCTCGAAGACGGGCTGCTCCAGCGAGAGCGTGGAACCCCACTGGTTGTCCCGGCCGAAGGCCACCGGCACGAGCTCGTCGGGATCGCCGTCCGGATTGAAGAAGATCTCCGGGAGGAAGCTCACCGGAGGCGAGATGTTGCGCGTCAGCGAGCCGCTCAGCTCGATCCGCGGATACACGGCGCTCCAGGCCTCGCTCACCTGTCCGTCGGCCTCCTCCACCGCCAGGCGGGCCTCCCTCAGCTCGCGGCTCCGCTCCAGCGCGATGGCCAGGGCTTCGTCCAGCGCCATCTGTCGCGGTTCGACCCCCTCCAATCCCAGGAGCTCCTCCAGGCTTCCGGGACGCTCCTGGGCCGCCAGCTCCGAGCCCGTGATCCAGGAGCCCGGAATGCCGCCCGTCCACGCCAGGGCGGCCACCATGACCAGGAGGGGGACCACCGGAAGGCGGTTCAGGGGTGCACGAGCGGAGTTCTTGAGCGGGCGGTCGTTCCAGATGTGGCGTGTCATCTCCGGATCTCCTGTACGCAGGCGTGGTCCGTGCTCTGTCTCCTGCCCACCCGCCCTACGACGCTCCCGGTCCACGGTTTCAGTCCGGTACACAGCGTTCACCTCACGCCCTCCGCCAC
>SKVI01000018.1 GCA_007129525.1 Gemmatimonadota bacterium
CCGATGCCGCCGGCGTAGGGCGGGGGCATGACGTTCTCGCTGAAGCCGTCCACAATGGAGCCCGGCGACTGGTCCTGGAAGATGAGCACGTCATAGCGGTCGTTCAGATCGCCGGCACGGATGTCCTCGTTTCGGACCTCCTGATAGGCCACTCCGGCCTGGTCGAAGAGCCAGCGGGTCCATCCCTGGGGCATGGGCTCCTGGTAGGCCCGGTAGAGCCCCACCCGGGGGGCGTCGGGACCCTGCAGGAAGTCCGGCACCTCGAAGACGTGCTCGGTGCGCTGCGCGATGGGATCTGACAGGGGGATCCCGGCGGCGGGCATCTCGTCCACCTCCACCGCTTCCACCCCGAAGAGCAGGGGGAGGGTGTGCGCGGTGGCGTCGTAGGGCCGGATGGGCGGACCTCCCGGATACTGCCGCAGGTCCGGGTACTCCTGGGCCTCGAGCATGGTCTGGGCGAAGGAGGCGTAGGGCTGCTGCATGGGGATCACGTACGAGCCTTCGGGGAAGGTCCGGAGGGCTCCGGAGCCGTCCGAGGCGTCGGCCACCTGGAAGTCGGCTTCGGCCCGATGCACTTCCACGTTTCCGGTAGTGAGCACCCGCAGGATCTGCTCCAGACCCATGACGTTCTCCTGGCCGGCGGGGATCACCCACGCCTGGGGCCAGGTGTCCCAGCCTTCCACGGCGTCCCGGTGGATCTCCACGAAGTTGCTGAGCCAGAAGTCCCGGTTCTTGGCGGCGTTCCTCAGGAGCGCCATGGCTCCGGCCTCCATGTAGTCCACCGCGTCGTCCAGTCCCCACCGTCCCCCCGTCCAGGGTGAGGGGAAGTTGGAGCTCATCTGCTGGGCGTGGTAGTCGGCGGTGCCCCCCAGATCTTCGAAGTCCTGCTCAATGGGGTTGGCCCAGTCGGAGCGGGCAGTCTCGGAGAGGATCCGCACCCCGCCGTGGTAGTGCATGTAGGCCCGGGCCGGCGTGTAGATGTCGAAGATGGCGTCGGTGACCACACCGTCCAGGCCGTCCCGGGTCATCTCGGCGGCGATGTACTTGCCCAGCTGGTTCAGCCCGGCGATGAGCCGGGGGTCCACGTTGGGCTCCACCGGATCGATGTAGGGGGGCACGAAGAAGCGGGCGCCGTTGTTGCCCATCTGGTGAATGTCGTGGACGATCTGGGGGCGCCACTCGTTGTGGGCATCCAGGACCGTCATCTGGGTCTCCGCCTGGGCAAAGAAAAACCAGTCACGGTTGTTGTTGTGGCCGATGTAGTGATGGTAGAGCCGGGGCAGGGGCGCGCCCTCGAATTCGGTGCCCTTCCACTCCCGCCACCAGTCGGAGACCATCTGGGTGCCGTCGGGGTTCAGCGACGGAATCATTACGATGATGGTCTCGTCCAGGATCTGTACGATGTCGGGGTCCTGGGATGTGGCCAGGTTGTAGACCAGCCTGGCGGGCATCTGTCCGGCCGCCACCTCGGTGGAGTGGATGTGACTCGTGATGAGGACCACGGTGCGGCCCTCCTCCTTGAGCCGCGCCAGCTCCGCTTCGTCCGTCACCTGCCGCGGATCGGCCAGCTTTTCCTGGATTTCCCGGAAGTGATCCAGGCGGGGAAGGTTCTCCTCGCTGGTGATGGTCAGGCGGATGAACGGATCTCCCAGGGTGGTGTTGCCGAGGGTGTCCAGGACCATGCGGGGGCTGGCCGAGGCCACCGCGTCGTAGTAGGCGGTGAGCTCATCCCAGTTGGCCAGAAAGCCCTCGGCACCGATCTCCTGACCGAAGTGCGCCAGGGGAGTGGGGATCTCCTGGGCTACCAATTGCCCCGGAGTCGAGGGGACCGAGAGGACGAGGGTCAGGACGAGGCTGAGCGGGGTGGCGAATCTGGACATGGTGCCGGGGCCGGGGGTCGCATATGAAAGGATCGAGAGTTCAAACCTATGGACGGCAGGGGGTGCGTGCCACCTCGGGCCGGGCTTCTCGGGCCGCCATCAGCCCTACCGGACCGCCACCAGCTGGATTTCCACCCGGGCGTCACGGGGAAGGGCCGCTACCTGCACGGTGGCCCGGGCGGGGTAGGGGGCGTCGAGGTACTCTCCGTAGACTGCGTTCATGGCCTGGAAGTCGGCGAGATCCACCAAGAAGACCTGGCTCTGCACCACGTCGCCAAAGTCGAACCCGGCGGCCTCGAGCACCGCGGCCAGGTTCTGCATGACCCGGTGGGTTTCCGCTTCGATGTCGCCCTCTCCCACCATGTCTCCCGTGGCCGGATCCAGGGCGATCTGGCCAGCCAGGTAGAGGGTGTTGCCGGCCAGGACGGCCTGACTGTAGGGCCCGATGGCCTCCGGCGCCGCATCGGTGGAGATCTCCTGCGCCTCGGTGGAAATCTCCTGCGGGGCAGACACCTCGTCCGGCGGCGCCTCGCAGCCGGTGAGGGCGACGCCCATGAGGAAGAGTGGGACCAGGAGGACAGGTGTGCGGTGCATGGCAGGCTCCGAAGTGGGGTGCATGGTGGATGTCCGCTGACGCATGGTCTGAAAAGTACGTCCACCACCGGTGGGCGCCACCGTTTCCGGCCGGCGGACGTTGGCCGGCGCGGGCCCGGTACCCTATCTTCTCAGGCGCTCCCATACCCCGGCGCTCCCATGCCCCACCGGAATCTTCGCTGATGGACCTGTGCGTGGCTGAAAGAATTGCACCGTCTCTCCCTACCTCCCGTCCTCGGGTGGCCGGAGGCTCTCCCGGCCCGACGCCTGGCCGGGCTCGTCGTCAAGGCCTGTGTCCGGTTCGGCTCCCCCTTTCGGGCTTGGCTCTGGTGTTGGCCGGACTGGCCGGGTGCGGTGATGGGGAGAGGTACGGGGCGGAAGAGCCTGTGGTCACCGATTCCGCTGGGGTGACCGTGGTCACTCACCCGGAGTCAGTGCTGGCAGCGGAGGCGCCCTTCAGGCTTGCGTCGGATCCCGCGGTCCGAATCGGGATGCTGGACGGACCCGACGAAGTCCGCTTCACCCGGATCGTGGGTGCGGCGCCCCTTGCCGACGGCTCCATTGCCGTGCTGGAGGGGGCGGATCGGGAGATCCGTGTCTTTGATTCGGAGGGGCACTTCCAGCGGCGGATCGGGGGCCCGGGAGACGGGCCCGGGGAGTTTCGGCTTCCCCAGGCCCTCCAGCGCCTCCCCGGCGACACCCTGCTGGTCTGGGATTCGGGTGCCAGCCGTCTCTCGTGGTTCGACGTGGAGGGCGAACTGGTGCGAGACGAGCAGGTTGACACCGGGGAGCTGGGACGGATCTCCACGGTCCATGCCATGGGGGACGGCACCGTGACCCTGGTGGTGGTGGATCGGGCCCGGGACGCGGTGGATCCGCCGGACGACGGGCTCCGACGCCAGGAGTCGGTCCTGGTGCAATGGGACGGGTCGGACGGTGAGCTGCGGGAATGGGCGGAGGTCGCCGGTGCCGAGACGCTCGTCTCGGTGGAGTCGTCGTCCGACGGCATGATGCGGATCTCCATGGGACAGCCCTGGTACGGGGCCTCCCTCCTCACCAGCGGATCCGGCGAGCGACTTTGGTGGGCCGACGGCACCCGGTGGGAGTTCAAGGCGTGGAGCCCGGCCCTGGGGACCGTGGAGATGGTGGTTCGTATCGACGCTCCGCTGGAGCCCTTCGACGCCGCGTTCATCCGCGAGCTGGAAGACGGCGAGCTGGAGGCCGCCGATGACGAGAGCCGCCGGGACGCGGTTCGCCAGCGACACCAGGCCACCGAGTATCCGGAGTGGGTCCCACCGTTCCGGAGGCTCGTGGCGGGCTCCGACGGGCGCGTCTGGCTGGGACTGACCCAGACGCCTCCGGTCCGTCTTCCTGGCGGTGCCGGCCCGGAGCTCTGGAACTGGCTGGTGCTGGACCCCGAGGGAACGGTCCTGGGTCGGGTCACCCTTCCGCCCCGAACCCGACTTCTTCATGCCGGTGCCCACGACCTGCTCCTGGTGCGCTTCGACGAACTGGACCTTCCGTACCTCGAGCGGTTTCGTCTGGACACCCGGGACGACCCGGGTCCGGAGACCTGATGGGTCCCGCAGTTCGCCGATCGACGGCGATGGTGGTGTGGCTGGGAATCCTGGCCGTCGGAGCGATGTCAGGCACGAGGGCGCTCCACGCCGCCCATCTGGTCGGGGCGGAAGGGGGCGCGGCTCCGATGCTCCAGGCGGCGCCCGTGGCCGACTCCACCGATGTCCTGGAAGAGGTGCAGGTCCGGGTCCGGGACTACATCCGCGACGTCCGGCGATCGTGGGACCGGAGGGACCGCTTCGATCGGTACCAGCCCATGGAGGTGGTGCAGGAGGAACGGCCCAAGGTGATCCAGGCGCTGGATGAGGCGGCAGAACGCCTCCCCGGAGACGACTGGATTGCAGGGCACCGGGTGGGGATGCGGGTGAAGCATGAGCGCCTGGACGAAGCCGTGGAGGTGGCCCGGGAGTGCCAGGCCTCCCGGTGGTGGTGCGCCGCTCTCTCGGGGCTGGCCCACCACATGCGGGGCGACTCGGCCGCGGCCCACCACGCCTTCGACGACGCCCTGGAGGCCATGCCCCGGGAGCGGCGCTGTGAGTGGAATGAGCACGTGCGTCATCTCCTGGCAGGCGGGATCCGAAGTGCCTACGGCGATGCCGACTGCCAGGAACGGGACCGACTGGCGGAATACATCTGGTGGCTGGCCGACCCCTTCCACCTTCTCCCCTTCAACGATCGAAGATCGGAGCACCTGGCCCGCATGGTGGGCATGGAGCTCCGGTGCCAGCAGCGAGCCCTGGTAGGAGAGGTGTGTCGGACCCCGGAATACTTCGACGTGGTGACACTGGGGTGGCCCGATTGGCTCTGGAGCTTCGAGTGGGGGGATTCCCGTCCGAGACCGCTGGGCCACCGGTTCGTGCCGCCGCACGGGGTGGCCATGGAGCCCTTCGAGGCCGAGCCCTGGGACTGGGACCTGGAACAGGAGGCCCGGTTCGAGCGGGTGCACCTGGACTACGACCTCATCCATCCCCTGCAGCAGCAGACCGCGCTCTTTCGCCGGGGCGACTCCGTCCGGGTGGTGGTGGCGGCCGACATGCACCGGCACGTGCTTCGGGGCGCGCCCACGCTGGACATGGGGGTGGTCTTCTCCCGGGAGCCTCCAGCCTCCCCTGTGACCCATCGGGTCCAGGGCCCGCCGGAGCGGATGCTGCTGGACACGCTGCTGCCGGAGCGGGAGTACCTGGTGAGTGTCGAGGCGTTGGCCGAGCCGTCGGGGGCGGCCCGGTCCCGGTTCGGCGTCCGGCTTCCGTCGATGTCGCCCGAGGGGTTGGCTCTGTCCCATCCGGTGCTGCTGGATTGGGGCGACGCGCTGGACCGGCTTGCCGACCGGGAGGAGGCGGAGCCGGTGTCTCTGGACTCCATTCTGGATCACATCATCGGCAGCGACCGCTTCCGCTCGGGACGGGAGGTGGGCGTCTTCTGGGAGATGTACGGGCTGGACGGGCTTGAACCCGAGGCGGTGGAGGTTTCCATCACGATCCGGGAAGCGGACGAAGGGCGCCTCCGACGGCTGGCGCGCTGGCTGGGGATCGCCGGTCCCTCGCAGATCCAGAGTCTGAGCTGGGAGGAGGCGGTGGGAGCCGAGGCGATCCAGGGACGGGTGCTACGGCTGCGCCTGCCCGACGTGGAGCCGGGCCGGTACCTCCTGGAGGTCTCTGTCTCCACCGGTGACGGGGAACCGATGGTGGTGCGCCGTCAGATGGAGATCTCCGCCCTCTGACGCCCTGCCCCCGCCGGCTGACTCCCCATCGGGCCTCAGGCGTTCACCACCGGCAGGGCCCCGGCTGCCGAGACGGTGAGCTCCTCCAGCTCTTCCTGGAAGAAGAACCGGTCGCGACCCAGCGCCGGCTCGAGGTCGTTCACCCAGGTGGCCTCCGGGTCGAAGCGGGCAAAGAAAGGGCGTCCCACCCAGTCCGGATTGCGCGCCTGGAGGAGGTCCAGCACGAAGACCTTCTCACCGTGGACCTCAGCGGTTCCCAGGACCCTCACCTTCCCCGGATGGGCTGACATGGAGGGCCCGCGCACGGTGCGGCAGAGTCCGGAGAGCTGACGGAAGGCCTCCTGGTAGATCTCGAGGCCGCGGGCCAGGGGGACCTCGAAGTAGTTCTTGGCCCCCGTGTCACGCTCCACGAACATGTAGTACGGGATCAGTCCCTGCCGGACCCCTTCGCGCCAGAGGTCGGTCCAGGCCTCCACGTTGTCGTTCACGTGGCGGATGAGGGGGGCCTGCATGCGGACCTCGGCTCCGGTGGAGCGGATTCGCCGAAGAGCCTTGCGGGCCATCTCGGTGCGGATCTCCACCGGGTGGGAGAAGTGTCCCATGACGGCCAGGTGCTTTCCAGACCTCACCACATCCTCGAAGAAGCGGAGGGCGTCGTCGGCGTCGTCGTCGGTGACGAAGCGCTGAGGCCAGTACGCCGGCGACTTGGTACCGATGCGGATCGTCTTCAGGTGCTCCAGCTCCTCTGACAGGAGCGGGGCCAGGTACTGCCGAAGCAGCTTCGTCTTCATGATCATGGGGTCGCCCCCGGTGACCAGGACGTCGGTGATCTCCGGGTGCGCCTTCAGGTAGGCCACCAGGTCCTCGCTCTCCCGGGCCTCGAACTTGATCTCGGGCATCCCCACGAACTGCGCCCAGCGAAAGCAGTAGGTGCAGTAGGCGTGGCACGTCTGACCCCGGGCCGGAAAGAAGAGGAGGGTCTCCCGGTACTTGTGTTGCATTCCCTCGAGGCGTCGCCCGTTCAGCTCGGGAACGTTGTGGGTCATTTGTCCGGCGGGATGGGGGTTGAGGCCCATCCGAATCTCGTTGACCACCCGTTTGATCTCGTCCCGATCCGCTTGGCCCCTCACCAGGTCCGCCACCCGATTGAAGTCGTCATCGTCCAGCATGGCCCGTTGGGGAAAGGTGAGCTGGAAGATGGGATCGTCCGGCACCCGGTCCCAGTCGATGAGGTGGTTCACCAGGTAGGTGTTCACGCGGAAGGGGAGAACGTGGGAGACGATCACCACGGCCTCCCGCAACTCGGGATCCATGGCCTCCCATTGCGGGATGCGATGGATGGTGTGGCGGGTCACCGCGCGATAGCGCTCGGTGGTGGGACTACTGGAAGCGGCAGTCTGGATCATGTCAACGAGGGGTTGATGCGGGAAGGTGGGAAATGTGCGTTGGAGTCTGCGCGATAGGGTGCCTCGGTTCGGGTTGTGAAGACTGTGTCGTAGGCGAAAAAGAAGGCCCCCGTTGGCGCCGCCGGATGCCGGGTTGCAGAGGCCGCCGGGTGCCAGAATGGGGGGCGAATGCGGCACA
>SKVI01000254.1 GCA_007129525.1 Gemmatimonadota bacterium
CAGCCAGGCGCAGACCACCAGGCGACCTCCGGGGCGCAGGACCCGCGCCGCCTCCCGGAAGAAGCGCCTCCGGTCCGACATGTGCGCCAGGCTCTCCACCGCGATGACCACGTCGAAGGAGCCGTCGGCGAAGTCGTTCTCCAGCCAGTCGCCCTGAATGAACCGGAGATCCGCGTCGGAGGGCGCCGCCTGCCGGGCATGGCGGGCCTGCACCCCCGAGAGGGTGAGGCCGGTGACCCGCACCCCCCACCCCTCTGCCAGGTCCCGGGCGGTGGCCCCGTAGCCGCAGCCCACGTCGCAGACCTCCTGGCCCGGCGCGAGCCGGGCCCGCTCGGCCACCAGCGAGACCATCCGGGCGGCGGCTTCCCCGGGATCGTCACGGCGCGACTCGAACAGTCCGTGGTGAAGGTGCTCTCCCCAGAGCTCCCGGTAGAAGCGGTCCAGCTCGTCGTAGTGCCGGGCCACGTCGGCAGCGGTGGCCGGACCCGACCGCGAACTCACCGGCCTTCAGGCTCCAGGTCGGGGCCACCCTCGGGCTCCAGGTCGGGACACCGGGCCAGGAGGAGCGCCACGTCGGCGCTGTGGAGCCGCACCTCCCGGTGGGCGGCGGCCTCCGGCTCGTCGGCACCGCCGGCGGCCGCGGCCCCGCCACCTCCGCCCCGGGTGACCGGGTGCATGATGGCCCCCGGCTCGGCCGCGTGCTCCAGTCCCAGGGCATTGCCCAGTTCGTGGGCCAGAATCCGCACCAGGTGCTCCCGGTCGTCGAACTGCCAGACGAAGATCTCGCGCTCCACCGACACGGTCCAGCGTCCCATGGTGCGCCGGGACTCCTGATAGTGTCCCGACTGGATCCGGGTGGCCCGGGTCTCGGCCTCCACGCTCCGGCGCTCCTGGTTGTAGGCCTCCACCAGCTCGTTCAGCCGCTCCACGCCCCGGTTCACCTCCCGGGCCCGTTCGGTGATCCGGGCCCCTTCCTCGTTCACCGCCCGGCGCTCGCGGTCCAGCTCGTCGGCCACCCGACGGAGCTCCCGCCGGACGTCCTCGGTGGCGTCACCGCGGTTTTCCCAGTACTCCACCTGCCGCTCGTGCTCCTCCTGGCGGCGCTCCAGGGTGCTGAGGCGCCGTTCGTGCTCCTGTCGGCTCACCCACAGGTCGTGCTGCTCCTCCTCGATGCGAACCCGCTCGCGGCTGACCTCCCGGGCCATCTCCTGAAGCCGCTCCTTGCGGGGAAGGAGCTCCTGGATCCGCTGATGACGCTCGTCGAAAAGGAGCCGCACGGGCGAACCCCGGTCCTCATCCACGGCGATGAGGGTACGGCCGGCGGTGTCGTTCCAGAGGGCGGCGGCCTCGCGGAGCGCCGCCTCAGCCTCCCCGGTCGGCAGCCCGAAGCGCTCATCCACTTCTCCCACGTGCCAGGTGAGGGGCTCGGAGCAGGGATCCGGCAACACCCCGGGGGACGCAGTCTCTCCGGAGGTCGGCGCGGGGGCAGCGAACGAAAGGAGGACCGCCAGCGGGAGGATCGGGACCCAGACGCCGGAGAAGCGGCCTGCAGGACGTGCGATTCGAAGGCTCATGACGGATTGGGACTCCACGGAGCGTGCTCGTCACTCGGTTCAGGGGGCCCGATGGCCTCCAGGGGGCCGCGCGGCCCGGGACACACCCCCTCCTACACCACCTGCCCCGTCAGGATGCCGACCCTTGCGCTGAGGCGGGCCACGCCGTCGCTTTCGGCCACCGGCGGGGGCCGGCGCATCGGGCTCCCGCAGTTTTCCCGCAATCCGGGAGCACCGCCATGGGCCGTCTCTCTACTGCCGTACGAAACCGCTTCCTGCGATTTCGCCGGGAGATCCTGGTGGTGGCCTACGCCATTCCCAATCCCGCCACCCCCCTTCACCTGAAGCTGGCCGGGGCGGCCGTCATCCTCTACCTGGCCAGCCCGGTGGACCTGATTCCCATCGTGGTTCCGGTCTTCGGGCTCCTGGACGACCTCATCATTGTCCCCTGGGGCCTGAGCCAGGTGGTGAAGCGGCTGCCGGCGGAGGCCCGCTCGGAGGCCGAGGCCCGGGCGGCCCGCCTCATCCAACGCTACGTGGCCCGTCCCCTGCGCTTCCTCCTGTACCTGGTCCTGCTCCTGATCCTTCTCTGGACGGCTCTCCTCTGGCTCCTCTGGTGGCTCATCTTCAGCTGAAGAGATCAGTGGCCCACCAGGCCCGGGCACACCTCGGCCAGCAGGGCCCGGTCGGCGGGATGGGCGAACGGCAGCGAGCTTCCATCGAGGCCGGATCCGGGTCCATGGGCCTCCGCCATCACAGCGGCCGGGTCATCGGTGTGGGGAAGGCCCAGGGCGTGGCCCAGCTCGTGGGCCAGAACCAGCACCAGGTGCTCTCGGTGGGCAAAGTGGTTGATCTCGATGGCCCGGGACACCGCGGTGATCCGGTCGTTCCGGGTCTCCACCTCCTCCCGGTACGTGCCCGACTCGATGCGGCGAGGCCCCTCGGCCTCATCCACCTCGCGAGCCCGCTCGTTGAAGCGGCTCACATCCAGGTTGAAGCGGTGCGAGTCGGCCTCGAGCCGGTCTCGCCTCCGTTCCAGCTCAGCGGCCCTGGCCTCCAGCTCACGCCCCAGCCGCTCCAGCTCGGCCTCCTCGGTCTCGAGCGCCCGGGCCTCGGCCTCAGAGTCCCGCGCACCCCGGTTCCACCGCTCCACGGCGTCGTTGTGCCGGGCCAGGCGCTGGTCGAACTCCCGGAGCCGGGCGTCCAGGGCGTCCCGCTCCCCCTCCAGCCGTCGTCGCTGCTCGTCCAGTTCGGCGCGTCGGGCAGCCAGCCCCTCACCGGTTCGGGCCAACGCCTGGTCGGTTGCCTGGCGCGCCTGGGCCCCGGCCTGCCGCTCGTCCCACACCAGTCGGACGGGGAAGCCGGCATCGGGATCGTGGACGAAGAGTTCCGCGGCGGCCACCTGGTCCCAGAGCTCCGCCGCCTGCCGGATGGCCACCTCCACCTCACCCCGGGAGAGACCGAAACGGGGGTCCACCTCTCCGAGCCTCCAGGCGAGTGGCGTGGCGCAACGGACCCGGGATCCCTCGGCCCAGTGGTCATCCAGTTCGGGGCCTCCCGGAGCCGGCAGGATGGCACCGATGCGCGAATCCTCGAATCCGCCCATCCACCACCAGCCCACCAGCCCTCCCAGGAGGAGAAGGAGGAGAATACCCGATCCGGATCCCTGCTTCCGGGGCATGGCGAGCGCGACGCCTCAGGCGCTGGAGGTGGGGGAGGACACCGTGAAAGATCCCCTCCTCCCTTCCACCAGTTCCGCGAGCTGTGGAAGCACCTGGCCCACCCGGCCCTCTACCTTGACCCGTGCCGTCTCGTCGCCACGGGTGGGACCCAGGTTCACGATCCCCACCGGCCGCCCGTCCTTGTCGGCCTTCATCACGAACCGCCGGCCCGAGTACACGGTGAGGGACGACCCCACCACCAGGAGCAGGTCGGCGGACTCGTAGATCCGCCAGGCCCGCTCCACCCGCGCCTGCGGCACGTTTTCGCCGAAGAAGACCACGTCGGGCTTCAGGATCCCGTCGCAGCCCCGGCACATCGGCACCCGGAACCCCTCCTCGGCGCCGGCCTCCAGCTCGGCATCGCCGTCGGCGATCATCCCCTCCATGCGGGGGGCAAAGCCGGGGTTCAGCTCTCCCAGCCGGTCCTGGACCTCGTTCCGGGTGGTGGTTTCCCGGCACTCCAGGCAGCGCACCCGGGCCAGTGAGCCGTGCAGCTCCAGAATTCGTCGGCTCCCGCCGGCCTGGTGAAGCCCGTCCACGTTCTGCGTGATGATCCCCGTCACCACCCCCAGCTCCTCCAGACGAGCCAGCGCCCGATGAGCCGCATTGGGCCTGGCCCGGGCGAAGCGGGGCCAGCCCACTGCGCTCCTGGACCAGTAGCGGGCCCGGGCCCCAGGACGGGACACGAACTCCTGGTACATCATGGGCCGCCGGCCCTGGTGCCGGCCGTCGGGCCCCCGGTAGTCGGGAATCCCTGACTCGGTGCTGCAGCCGGCCCCGCTCAGTACCACCACACGGCGCCCCCGGAGCAGCTCCAGGAGCTCTGCCAGCCCATGCAGGGGGAGCCGGTCGGCGGCGGATGGGGGTGGAGGACGGACCATGGCGAGTTTCGGTGAAGGTCGGGGTTCGTGACGTGCGCCACCGCGGCGATCAGCCTCCCTACCCCCGCTCGCACCTTGCCCGTTCCCCCTCTGCCGGGTGAGATTGCCCGGAAGGGTGACAGCGGGCCCTCCCCCGCCTCGACCCTTCGCCCATCGTCCCCTGGCCCAGAGCTCCCGCTTCCAGGTCCAGCCCATGGCTCGCCGAATCGTCACAGCCGTCATCCTGGTCTTCTACGCCGTCACCGGCATCCTCTTCATGATCGGGGCCGCGTTGATCTGGCTCGTGACCCGCCCCTTCGACCGACGACTCCGCCTCCTTCAGCTCCACTCCTGCCTCTGGGGCTCCTTCTACATGTGGACCAATCCCTTCTGGACCGTCGAGGTCGACGGACGGGAGAACCTGGACTCCAACACCGCCAGCGTCTTCGTCTCGAACCACCAGTCGGCGCTGGACATCCTGGTGGCCTACCGCCTCTTCACCCACTTCAAGTGGGTGTCCAAGGCCGAGGTCTTCCGGGTGCCGGTGGTGGGCTGGAATATGTATCTGAACCGGTACGTCAAACTGCACCGGGGAAACAGCGAGAGCGTGAAGGAGATGCTGGACGCCTGCCGACAGCACCTGAAGGAGGGGAGCAGCGTCTACTTCTTTCCTGAAGGCACCCGCTCCACCACCGGCGAGATGCGACGCTTCAAGACCGGCGCCTTCCTCCTTGCCAAGGAGATGCAGGTGCCCATCACCCCGGTGGCCGTTTCCGGCACCGTGAACGCCCTGCCCAAGCGGAGCCTGACCCTTCAGGGCTACCACCGGATGAGAATCCGGGTCCTGCCCCCCATTCCCTACGAGGAGTTTGCCGATACCCCGGCCCGGGAACTGGCCCAGAGGGTACGGGGCCTCATCGCCGCCCATGTGGACGAACACCCCGGCTCCGGCCAGGTGTCCAAGGAGGAGGGGGAGCCGGCCGTCCTGGAAGAGGCTCAGTCGCCGCCGTCCGGGACCTCCACCCCGTCCAGGACCTCCACCTCGTAGACCAGCATGGAGGACGGAAGGACCCGGAACCGTTCCCGCCCCTCGACGTCGGGTCCGAAGTATCCGGTGGAGCCGTACCCCAGCTCACCGGGGACCACCAGCAGCAGGCGGTCTCCCGGGGCCATCTCCCGGAGGGCCTGGTCCAGGCCGGGGTTGATCCGGGCCTCGTCGTCGGCCGCGGGGGTGTGGCGTGGGAAGGAGAAGGTCTGCGGGGCATCGAAGGGCCCGGGCTCGCCCTCCGGCCCGCTGGTGAAGGGCAGCTCCACCAGGGGCGGGCCGTCGTAGCCCCTCTGGTGGTCCAGGTAGTGGAGGGCAACGCCCTGATACCGTACCTGGAGGGTGTCGGGTAGCGCAGTCTCGGCGCGGGTCCGGTCACGAGGGTCGACATCGTCCGGACGGTGGGTTCGCACCGCATCCGGCTCTCCGTCCACACCGGGCCAATGCTCCGACAGCCAGGCCTCCTCCAGCTCCCGGCGCGCCGCCTCGTGCCGCACCACCTCGGCCCGGGCCTCCCGGCGGAGTTCGTCGAAACCGGCGGTGTCGGGGCGGTAGGCGTCGGCCTCCTCTCCCACCCGGTGGACCCGAACACTGTCGATACCGTCATCCTGCCGGATCCGCATGACCACCTCCATGCCCCCGACCACCTCTCCGAACACCGGATAGATGGGATCCAGGTACGAGCGGTCGTCCAGGGTGATGTAGAACTGGCTCCCGTTGGTGTGGGGTCCGTTGTTGGCCACCCCCAGAACTCCGGCCCGGCCGTGGTCCAACTCGGCGTGGACCTGGCTGGGATAGCTGTAGCCGGGCCCCGATGTCCGCTCCGAATCCGCCGCTCCGGCCTGGACCACGTGGCCGTCCACGACGCGGTGGAAGGCGGTTCCGTCATAGAAGGGTCGCCCCGGATCGAAGGCGGTATTGTCGATGGTGCCCTCCGCCAGCCCTACGAAGCTGGCGGTGGCCAACGGCGCCCGTTGGGGCTCCAGGCGAAGGGTGATGACGCCGCGTTCCGTAAAGAGGCATGCGTAGAGGCCGTCGGTCAGGTCCTCCTTCGGGCACGCCTCACCGTCCGCCGGCTGCATGGCCAGCAGGAAAATCGACACCGCCATGAGCACCGGCACACGCCACCCGCGGCGCGGCACCTCGGCCGCAGGGGAGCCTCGTCTCCTCATTTGCCCCACGGCTACCTCTCCCGGCCTGAGCCGCTCCCGGCGGCCAGGTTCGGGTCGGGCTCGGCGTCTTCCCTGAAGGATTCCGCCATGACCCGGGCCACCGCCTCCAGCAGCTTCTCGCCCACCTCGCCGTCCATTCCCCGGGGATCGCCCAGGATCCCATTGCTGGTGATGGCCCGGAGGCCCTTCTGGAAGACCTGCTCCACCAGGGACTCATCCAACTCGCCCATCCGTCCGGGCTCGGCCCGGGCGATCCGGACCAGGTCGGGATTCACGTGGAGCATCTGCGAGGCCTCGGCGATGTCGGCGTGTCCGCCCACACGAGCCCCCAGCCCCAGCTCTTCCTCCACCACCAGGCGCCAGAGCCCCACCAGGCCCAGGAGATCGGTGTAGGCGCCCACCCAGCAACCGTCGTCCACCTGGTCCACCGCTTCCTGCAGTCGCGGCACCATCTCCCGAAGTGGCGAAAAATTGCCTCCATGCGAGGGGATCAGGCAGATGTCGGTGAAGCCGTGGCGTGCCAGGCTCACGCAGTAGTCCCGGCAGATGGCCTCCAGCGTCTCCACCTCCAGAGAGATGGTGCCCGCAAACCCCATGTGGTGTTCGGAACACCCCACCCGGATGGTGGGCGCCACCAGAGCGTCCCCCAGGTTTCGGGCCACCCGCCATCCCAGGGCGGTGCCCAGTTCGGCGTCCACCGAGAGCGGAAGGTGGGGCCCGTGCTGCTCGATGGCACCCACCGGAATCACCACGGTGGTGGTGCCCCGGGTGATGGCCAACTCCACCTCGGGCCAGGTGAGCTGTTCCAGGAAGAAGGACTCGGACGGATCGGCGGGAGAGGTCATGGAGTGTCTCTATTCGTTGAAACCGGAAGCCGCCGCGGACAGTAGAAGCCTCCGCGCCGGCTCCGAAGGCCGGCAGTCGACGGGACGGACGGTATTGAAGTATCGTCAGCCGGCGGCGCCGGGTCCAGACGGG
>SKVI01000134.1 GCA_007129525.1 Gemmatimonadota bacterium
CGAGACGGTGGACTGCGAGACCCCGGCCCGGGCCGCCACGTCGTGACCGGTGACCCGTCGGGCCCCTCCTCCCTCTTCGGAAGGCCGGGACGAACCCCCTTCCCCACCCTCCGGCCGCGATCCCCCCGCCGAGATGCTCATACGTATTAGCAGATACGGGTCGGGGGCCGGAAAGTCAAGGGTGAGCCGATGACATGGGTTGTCTGTGGCAAGCGCGATGCAACCAGCGCGAGCCCACAATGGTCCCACCCTCCCGGGCTCGCTATCTTTACAGGTGAAGGAATGCTGCCCGCGGACCAGAAGAGATTCTCCGGAAGCGCTGTCCGGAACCCGCGGCCCCCAGCCAACCGGGGAAAACCCCGGAGTGAATCCCGGAGCGAACCATGGGACGCCAGTCCCCCCTCTCGATCTTCCCGGCCGAACACCGCACACTGGTGGCAGTCGCCATCCTGGGCCTGTTCATGCTTGTCCTGCCGGGTCAGACACCATCCGACCCCGCCACCGATCCCGTCCTCGAGGTCATCGAGGTGGAGTTTCCCTATTGGAGGCTCATCTTCCACGGTGAGGTGGAGGGCGTCCCCGAGCCCACGGAGCTCGAGGCCCACCACATCACCAGGCTGGACGCGGGCTTCCGACCCCTGCTGGAACGTACCGAGCGCAGGGCCCGGGACGCCGCCTCAACCGCGGTCTGGGCCGAAGCGGCGGTCCAGGGCCGGGTCATTGGCCAGGCTCCGAGCGCGTACGAGGTCATGGAGACCTCCCGGGGCGACCGTGTCCCCAGCCTCCTGGGAAGCATCGAGAACCTCAGGCAGCTCCCTGAGACGTTCGCTCTGGTCCACCGCGAGCGGGGCGAGCTGCTGGAGATGGTGGCCGCACCGGAGAGCCCGGACTTCGAACTGACCCGGATGGAGCACCGGGACGGCGCGGTGGAGCTGGCCTGGAGCGAGCCCGAGGAGGGGCGCACGCCCCGTTTCGAGGTCTTCCTCTCCACCGACGGGTTCGAAAGCTACACCCGGGTTCACCCCGAGTACTACGGTGACGGAGAGCGGGAGGCCATGCGAGCCGGCTCCTTCGCCTTCGATCCGAGCCGTCACTACGTGGCCGACGAGGCGTATTACCTCCTGGTGCTGGCCAATGAGGGGCTTCGCACCGCGTGGAAGGCGGTCCGGGTCACCCCGCCCGAGGACCCGAGCTACGAGTACCGGGCCACCATCCACGATCCGGAGGAGGGAACGCAGATCTGGCAGGACGGGTTCGTGACCCTGTCCGGATCCATGGCCGCCCGCATCGAGACGCCCGAGCATCGATTCGTGGGCCGGCCCTACCGGCTCCAACCCGTCCCGGCGACGCTGGAGTGGATCTCGAGTCAGGACGGCAGTATCGTCCGCTACCGGACGGACGGATCCGTCATCGGGGTCACCTGCATGGCCCGGGGACTCTCAGCCGGCTCCCACCGGATCATACTCAGAGCCGAAACGCCCGGAGGTGCCACCGCCCGCACGTCGGTGCGGGTACAGGTCACCCACGACGGGGAGCGGCCTCCGGCACGCTCCTTCGACTGCCGCGTTCCGGAGGAATTCAGGATCGACGGCTGAGCTCAGCGCACAGGCCGGCCGTCCCGCTTGTAGACCACGCCCTCCTTCATGACGAACCCCACGTCCTCGAGGACCGATACGTCAGCCTGGGGATTGCCCCGGACCGCCACCAGGTCGGCCCAGCGCCCGGCTTCCACCGTCCCCAGCTCCTCGCTCATGCCCAGCGCCTCGGCGGCGTTCCGGGTGGCCGCCAGGAGGGCCTCGACCGGGCTCAGCCCCGCATCCACCATGAGCTGGAACTCCTCGGCGTTGCGGCCGTGCTCGAAGACGCCGGCGTCGGTGCCAAAGGCCACCGGCACCCCGGCCGCGAAGGCCCGCTGGTGTGACTCCACCACGTAGGGTCTGATCTCCAGGGCCTTCTGGGAGGGCCCCGCAGGCAGGAAGCCCTCCTCGGCCATCTCCACCACCGCCTCGTAGGCCATCATGGTGGGCACGAGCCAGGTTCCGCGCTCGATCATCTCCTGCATCACCTGGTCGTCCAGGACGCTGCCGTGATCGATGCTGGTGATCCCGGCTCGAACGGCGTTCCGGATCCCCTCGAGGCCGTGGGCGTGGGCCGCCACCCGACGGTTCAGCATGGTCGCCGTGGACACCACCGCCTCCAGCTCCTCGAAGGTCATCTGGGCCGGACCGATGTCGTCAGTGAGGGAGAGGACACCGGCGGTGGCGCAGACCTTGATCATGTCGGCGCCGTCACGAACGGCCCTCCGCACCGTGGCTTCCGCTTCTTGCGGACCGTCGAAGACGTACGGCCGCCGCTCGTCCGCGTCGGCGGTGCCGGGCCGAATGCCGGTGGTCCGGTCGCAGTGGCTCCCGGTAGTTCCCATGCTGATGGCGGTGATCATTCGGGGACCCTGCACCAGGCCGTTGGCAATCCCGTCTCTCAGGGCCAGAGCCGTCGTGCCGGGTGCGCCTACGTCCCGGACGGTGGTGAAGCCAGCCATGAGGGTGACTTCGGCGTTGCGGACGCCCACCAGGGTCGGCTGCTCGGGGTAGCGGAAGAGGAAGGCGCCCCGATCCGCCCCCAGATCGTCCGGGTCACCGGTGATATGGGTGTGCATGTCGATGAGGCCTGGGAGCACGGTCCACTCCGAGAGGTCGATCCGCTCCGCGTCGCCGGGCACCTCCACGTCGGTGCCCACCGCTTCGATCCGACCGTCACGGACCAGGATGGTCACGTCCCGGGTCATCTCCCCGTCGGTGCCGTCGAAGAGCATCCCCGCATGGATGGCCGTGGGGCCAGTGGTTCGCGTGTCGGCCGCCTGGGCCTCGACGGCCGGGGGAGCAAGGCTGAGAAGGAGAAAGGCGATCCAGAGCGGAAGCGCTCTCATCGGGATGGTATGCATGGCAATCAGGGGTTCGAGGAACGGACGGTCCCCTGCTACCCGGTGACGCGGGCCCGGTTCACGGGACCGCCGGACACCGCCGCTGCCTCCCTTGCGTCAGATCCGATGAAGCATTCCGGTGGCTGGGGAGTACTCGTTCCACACACGTCGGTCGGCACCTGCACACCAATCCGCCGACCGCCCACCTCCCCGGACACCCATGGCCCCTCGCCAGATCTGGACCCTGTACATTCACGAGATCCGCTCGGCCCTGCGGGAACGCAGCATTCTCATCGGCAGCATCCTCATCCCCCTGGTCATGTACCCTGCCCTCCTCTGGGCCGGGTTCGCCGGCGTCTCATTCGTCCAGGGACAGGCCGAGAGACTCACCTCGCAGGTGGCCGTCCACGGACTTCCCGTCACCCACCGGGCGCTGGTGGACTCCATCGAGTCCAACGGCCGCACCGTCGTCATCGAGTGGGACGATGATCCGGCGGCGGCCCGGGAGGAGGTGGCCCGGGGTTCGCTGGACCTCCTGGTGGAGTTCCGCACGGTGGCCGACGGGGCCGCGGCCCTGGATGAGAATTTCCAGGTGGCGATCTACTACAACGGGGCGCAGGACCGCAGCCGAGGCGCCCGGAGTCGGGTGGAGTCGGCCATCGAAACGTATCGGCGGAACTGGATCGACACCGCTCGCCGGGACCTGGGGATTCCGAACCCGGTCTGGGCCGATTTCGCCATGGCCCGGAGCGACGTAGCCACCGTCGAAGAGAGCACCCGCTTCCTCCTGGCCATGATTGTCCCCTTCCTGACACTCATCATGGTGGCGCTGGCGGCCTTCTACCCCGCCATCGACGCCACCGCCGGCGAGCGGGAACGCTCTACCTGGGAGACGCTCATGACGCTGGCGGTTCCCCGGAGTCATGTGGCCACCGCAAAGTACCTCTACGTAGCCACCTTCGGGGCCATGGGCGGACTGTTGAACCTGGCGGCCCTGACGCTGTCGCTCCGGTGGATCCTTCAGCCGCTGGCCGGAGCCGACGCCCAGGAGCTGGCCCAGGGGGGCCTTCCCCTGGAAACCCTTCCCATCATCGCGGTGGGCACCGCCCTCCTGGGCCTCTTCGTGGCAGCGGGGATGCTGGTCTTCGCCGTCTTTGCCCGGAACTTCAAGGAGGGCCAGTCGATGATCACCCCCTTCTACCTCGTGGTCATCCTCCCGGCCATCTTCGTCCAGTCACCGGACATCGAGTTCAGCGTGGGGTTGGCGCTCCTGCCAGTGGTGAACGTGGCGCTGCTCCTCAGGGAGGCCATCATGGGGAGCGTCCCCCTCCTTCCGGGCCTCCTGACCCTGGCCTCCATGGCGGTGTGCGTGGCGGTGGCGGTGGGCTTTGCCCAGTGGGTCATGCGCAACGAGGAAGTCCTCCTGGGCTCCAGCCAGGGTGGGCTCTGGAGCTTTTTGAAGCGACGAATCGGGCAGGGGAGGGCGGCAGCATGAGCAACGCACGCAGAGGCACGACGAACGGCGCACCGGTGCGAACCGAGGGGCTGACGAAGGTCTTCTACGACGAGAACCGGGGAGAGGTGCGGGCGGTGGACCGGGTGGACCTGACCTGCCGCCAGGGCGAGATCCTGGGACTGCTGGGGGCGAACGGCGCCGGGAAGACGACCACCCTCCGGATGCTCTCCACGGTACTGCAGCCTACCTCCGGCCGGGCCTGGGTCATGGGCCACGAGGTGCGAGACCAGCCGGAACGGGTGCGGGCGAGCCTGGGCTTCTACTCGGCCTCCACCGCCCTCTACCCCAAGATCACCCCCCGGGAGACCCTTCGCTTCTTTGCCCGGATGAACCGGTACCCGGCCCGCCAGGTGGACGAGCGGGTAGAGGAGCTGGTGCGGCGATTCAGGATCCAGGACTACGCCGACACCCGGGTGGAGAAGCTCTCCAGTGGAATGAAGCAGAAGGTCTCCATTGCCCGAACGGTGGTCCACGATCCGCCGGTCCTCATCTTCGATGAACCCACGGTGGCCCTGGACGTACTCAACGCCATCGAGCTGCGGCAGTTCATCGCCCAGCTCCGGGGCGAGGGGAAGGCCATCCTCTTCTCCACCCACATCATGAGCGAGGCGGAGCAGCTCTGTGACCGCATCGCCATCATCCACCACGGCGAGATCCTGGCCACCGGCACCCTGGACGAGCTGAGGGAGGCCACGGGCCTCCACTACCTGGAGGAAATCTTCGTCCACTACGCCCAGGTGGACGATCCCGCCCAGGCCGCGGAGGAGCAGCTGCGGTGAAGTGGACTCCACCCAGGGAGTCGGTTCCCACCCTCCGCCTGACGCCGGCGGTCCGGGCCATCTTCGGCCTGGAGATCCGTTCGCTTCTGCGGGACGTTCGGACAGTGCTCATCTCGGTGGTTCTCCCGGTGATCCTGCTTCCGGGCCTCTTCCTGGCCAGCAACTGGATGGAGGATCAGCGGGTGGAGCGGGAAGAAGCCCGGACCTACCGCTTCGCCGTCACCGGCGCCGACTCGGCCTTCGCCATGTCGCTCATCGACCGGATCGCGGCAGAGTCACCGGACGCGGACTCGGACCGCCGCTTCCGACCGGTTCGCGCCACCGACCCCCGGGCGGCGCTGGAGCGAGATGCCCTGGATCTCTACGTCCAGACCCTCACCCCCGACGAGTGGAGGGCGGTGGAGGCCGCCGACACCCTGGACCTGGAGATGCCGGACGAGTACGAGGGCGCCCGGGTCATGCTGATCCGGTTCCACTCAAGCCGCACCGCTTCCAGGGAGGGCGCCGAACGGCTGCGGGAGCACCTGGCCGAGATGCGGACCGAGCGGCGCGACTCCATGCTGGTGGAAGCGGGGTTCCCGGTGGCCGCCCAGGAGGTGGCGGTGGTCCGGTCTCGGGACGTGGCCACTGACCAGGCGGTGCAGGGCGCCAGGCTGGGACGCTTCCTCACCCTGATCCTCATGGGCCTCATGCTGCTGGGGGCCTCGGCGGTGGCCACCGACACCCTCGCCGGTGAGAAGGAACGGGGGACGCTCACCACGCTGCTCACCTCGGCGGCGTCCCGAACCGAGATCATCACGGGCAAGCTCCTGGCCATCGTGGCGGTGGCGCTGGCCATCGCCCTCATCCAGGTCCTGAATCTCTGGTTCTACCTGGGGCTGGGCATCATCGAAGCCGGCACGGGGTTCGAGGTCACGGTGACCCCGACTCTGGCCATCAGCCTCTTCGTCCTCTTCCTTCCGGTGGTGGTCCTCACGTCGGGGGTTCTGCTCCTGACCTCGGCCCACGCCCGAAGCTACAAGGAGGCCCAGCTCGTCCTTCCGGCCGTGATCCTGGGCATGTCGCTCCCGACGCTGGCCCCCCTGCTTCCCGACCTCTCCCTCCGGTCGGCCGTCGTGCTGGTTCCCATCGCCAACATAGCGGTGGGCGTGCGGGACCTGCTCATCGGCCAGGTCGATGGGCCGTCGCTCCTGGGGGCCTGGCTCGTGACGGGTGCCGCGGCCACGTGGGTCACGGCCCGGTGTATCCATGCGCTCCACGACGAGGAGCTCATGACCGGGGACACCTCAAGGGAGGAGCTCCTGGGCGGCCCGGACCTCTTCCGGAAGCGGGTGCTCAGGTGGTTCCTGGTCCTGTGGGCCGTGAAGGTGCTGGTGGACTTCAACCTCCCGTTCCAGGACCTGAGGTCCGCGGTGCTGGTGAGCGTGGGCCTGGTCTTCCTGGCCTTCCCCCTCCTCGTGATCTGGCGCTTCCGGCTGGATCCCCGCGAGGCGTTGGCCCTTCGCATGCCCCGACCCGGCGTGTGGCTCGGCGTGCTCCTGGGGGCGCCCGCCGGCCTCGTCGCCGCCAACTTCGCCTTCCGGCTCATGGACTTCGTGATCCCCGTCCCCACCGAGCTCCTGGAGAATTTCGGCCAGGTGCTCATGCCCGAGACGATCCCGGTGTGGCAACTGGTGATCTTTCTGGCGGTGGTGCCGGGCATTACCGAAGAGCTCACCTTCCGGGGCGTCCTGCTCCACGGCCTCAGGAGACGCTTCGGGCCGGTGGGCCTGGCCCTGGTGGTGGGAATCATCTTCGGGTTCTTCCACTTTCAGATCTTCCGAATTCCCGCCAGTGCCCTCCTGGGCGTGATCCTCACCGCGGTGACCCTCCTGAGCGGTTCCGTCTTCCCCGCCATCCTCTGGCACACCCTGAACAACGCACTGGCCGTCTACCTGGGCTCGGTGGGGGTGGAGTTCGGAGAAGAGAGCTGGTGGTGGGCGGTGGTCGCGGCGGCGGTTCTGGCGCTGGCATTCTGGATCATCTGGCGCAGCCGGACCCC
>SKVI01000007.1 GCA_007129525.1 Gemmatimonadota bacterium
AAGTTCCGGCACGAGCCGGCGGGCATCACCGAAGGACCCCGAGACAAGCTCCTGCAGATGGCGTCCGCTTCGTTTCGGGCCTACCTGGACGGCGAGGAGACCCTTCCCGCCCGTCGTCGTATCGTGCTGGACTACCTCAACTCGGTTCCCCTGGCCGCAATTCGGGGCGAGGGCGAGATCCTGGGCCTGGCCGAGGGGTTGCGGGCATGGTACGGCGCCGACGTGGTACGGCTCAACTGGCTCCTTTCGAGGGTGGAGGTGGCTCGAGTGGGCCCCATCCCCGTCCCGGACGAGATCCTCCCGCCGGGGACGCCGCAGGCCGCTCTCTTCTGGGAAACAGCGAGGGAGCGGGCAGAGGTGGACGACGACGTGGACGGCCCTGCGCTGGCCCGACCCGTAGCCGTGGAGCTCACTCCCGAATGGCAGCCTGCGATGCCGGAGATGGAGGACGGAGACGCACCGTCGGGGGACCCCGGGGGAACCCCCCGCCGCGACACCGAACCCCTCTCTGACGGGGAATGGACGGAGGCCGGGGCAGCGTACCGGCAGGTGCTGAGCCTGCTCCTGGCGCAGCGCCGTCCGTCGTACCACCTGACCACCACCGAGGGCAGGGAGGCGCTGACCCGACTCACCGATCGCCACATCCGACTCCTTCGGGACGAGGGCGTCGTCCCCGAGCGGCTCGCGGAGGAGGCGCTGGAGGCCTCCCCGGAGCTGCGCATACTCCCCCCGTCGCGCCCCGCCGTCTCGTTCGTGGAGCGGAAGGCGGCCAACGCCGTCCGCACCGGGCTGCTGGGGCTCCTGGGGGTGGACCGGCTCTACGACCTGGATCGCCTCGACCTCTCGGTGCGGACCACCATCGACTCCGGGGCGCAGCAGGGCGTGACGGAGTTTCTGACTCAGCTGGCCGAGCCGGAGTTTCTGGCGGCCCACGGGATGACCGCCTACCGGCTGCTGGACCGGGGCGACCCCGAGGGAGTGGTCTACTCCATGGTCCTCCACGAGCGGACCGAACGGGGCAACGTGGTGCGGATCGAGGTGGACAACCTGGACGCTCCCTTCAACCTGAACGAATCGGCCCGACTGGAGCTGGGCTCCACCGCCAAGCTCCGGACCCTGGTGAGCTACCTGGAGATCATCGCCGAGCTCTGGGAGAGCATGGAGTGGCTTTCCACCGGTGATCTGAGGGGCTACCCCGTGGCCGCTCAGGACCGCCTCAGCCAGTGGGTCCGGGATCAGCTTCTGGCCGAGCCGGATCTGGAGCTCCTCCCCCTCCTGCAGCGGGCCATGGAGCGGCGCTACTCCGCGAATCCGGCTCAGCGGTTCGTCACCGGTGGAGGGGTTCAGACCTTCTCCAACTTCGACCGCACCTACGACCAGCAGGTGGTGAGCGTGTCCCTGGGCTTCCAGCAGTCCATCAACCTGGTCTTTGTCCGGATGATGCAGGACATCGTGAACCACTACATGTACCGGGTGCCCGGCTCCACGGCGCACGTCCTCGAGGAGCGGGACTCGCCGCTGCGCCAGGAGTACCTGGCCCGTTTCGCCGACCGCGAAGGCATTCAGTTCCTGAACCAGTTCATTCCGAAATACCGGGAGCTGAACGCCGACGAGATCCTGAGGGCGTTGTTCAGGGACCGACGCCTGGCGCCCCAGCGGATCGCCTGGGCCTATCGGGCGGTGGTACCCGACGGGACGGTGGAGGAGTTCGAGGTTCTCCTTCGCATGAACCAGCCCGACGCCGAATTCTCTGCCGCCACGGTGGAGGACCTCTTCAGGCGAGCCGACCCCACGCCCCACCCCCTGGCGGATCTGGGGTACCTGGCCTCGGTGCACCCGCTGGAGCTCTGGGTGGCCCGTTACCTGAGGGAGCACCCCGAGGCATCTCGTTCGGAGATCATCCAGGAGAGCGCCCAGGCCCGTCAGGACGTCTACCGGTGGCTTTTCCGTACTCGCATCACCGATGCCCAGGACCGGCGGATCCGGTCACTTCTGGAGGTGGAGGCTTTTACCGAGGTGCTGAAGGGCTGGCAGCGGGTGGGGTACCCCTTCCAGAACATCGTACCCTCGCTGGGCACCTCCATCGGCAGTTCAGGCGACCGGCCTTCGTCGCTCAACGACCTGGTGGGGATCATCCTGAACGACGGGGTCCGGGTGCCTACCCACCGGGTCGATGAACTCCACTTTGCCCGGGACACCCCATGGGAGACCCGGATGGAGCGGGCGGCGCCGGTGGGACAGCAGGTGATGGCCCCGGAAGTGGCTCGGGTCCTCCGGGACGCCATGGTGGAGGTGGTGGAGCTGGGGACGGGCCGTCGCATGCGGGGCGCCGTCCGGGATGCCGACGGGCTGGTGCTTCCCATAGGGGCCAAGACCGGCACGGGAGACAACCGATACCGGGTTTTCGCGCCCGGGGGTCGTCTGGTGGAATCCCGGAGCGTGAATCGGACCTCCAGTGTCGTGTTCTTCATCGGGGACCGGTACTACGGGGTGATCACGGCCTACGTCCCCGGCGAGGAGGCCGACAACTATCACTTCACATCGTCACTTCCGGCCCAGATTCTACGGGAGATGGGGCCCATCCTGGAGGATTTCATCCAGGAGCAGGCTGCCGAGGAAGACAGCGGCGTCACTCGATCCGGGCAAACAGGCACTTGAGGTAGTGACCCTCGGGGAAGGTGGCCGGATGGTCCACCGGGTGTCCGGTCCGGTGCTGGTTCACGAGGCTCCGGCCGCCGTCGGCCACGGCCCGGTGCACCCGGCCGGAAAAGTCGTCGGCCGAGACCCTGGACGAGCAGGATGCCTGAACCAGCAGCCCCCCGGGCTCCAGGACGGCCATCGCCAGGACGGTGAGCCGAGCGTACGCCTCGAGCGCTCCCTCTACCTGTGAGGCCTCCTTGGCGAAGGAGGGCGGGTCCACCACCACCACGCCAAAGCGCTCACCGTGTCCGGCGAGTTCGTCCATGATCCGGAAGGCGTCACCTTCCATGGTCCGGTGTCGGGTGTCTCGGGCAGCCTGGACGTTCAGCTCGAAGTGGCGCTCCGCCTGTCGAAGGGCCGGGCGGCTCCGGTCCACGCTGATGACGTTCCGGGCGCCTCCCCGGGCGGCGTAGAGCGAGAAGCCGCCAGTGTAGCTGAAGACGTTCAGAACCCTGGCTCCTCGGGTTCGGGCTTCCAGTCGCCGCCGGTTTTCCCGCTGGTCCAGGTAGAATCCGGTCTTGTGTCCCTCGACGGGATGGGCCTCGAATCGGAGGCCCGACTCCAGGAACGGGAATGGGCCGGAATCGTCCTGGCCGGCCAGGACGGTGCCCCGGCGAAGGGGAGCGGGGCAGTGGGGTTCGTCGGCCAGATTTCGCGAGACCAGGCCCAGAACCGTGCTGGATCCCAGGAGTCGTCGTACGGTCGGGACCACCTCCCGGAGGCGGGGGAGCCAGATTCCGGAGTACAGCTTGAGCACCGCCTGGTCTCCGTAGCGGTCCAGGACCAGGCCCGGGAGGCCGTCGCCCTCGCCGTGCACCACCCGATAGCCGGTGGTCCGGGGATCGGCCGTCAGCGATGCCCTGCGCTCGAGAGCCTGCTCCAGGCGGTCCCGGAAGAGGTCGGGGCCCACCTGCGCCGGTTCTCCGTGGTTCAGGACCCGAATTCGTATGGGGCTGGCGGGATCGAAGAGTCCCACGGCCAGGAAACGGTCCTTGCGGTCAAAGATGACGGCGATGTCCCCGGCCGCGGGACGCCCGTTCCCCTCGCTGGGGGCGGCTTCGTCGCTCCGGCCCGTCAGATCTACCGATCGAATCCCCGTCTCGAATACCCAGGGATGCCCGTCGCGTACGGCGCGTTCCGCCGGGGGGTGCAGGCGGACGGCCAACGGGTGGGGAGAGGGATGGGGAAGGGCGTCAGGGTCGAGTTTCGAGGTGGATCCCATCCCGGTCCTCCTGGGCCGCATCGTCGTCCTCGGCCGTGGCCACCAGAACCCGGGCCCCCAGGTCGAAGATGGCGCCGCTCCCGAAGCTCCGGGCGTACCGTGGAGGCTCGGTGGCATCGTAGAAGAGGGCCTGGCTCACACCGACGACTTCCGCGTGATCCTGCGTTACCACCAGGGCCGTCCCCTCGTCCAGGCCGATGCCCAGAAGTTCAGGGTTGGCGTCCAGGACCTCCCAGAGGTCGTTTTCCCGTCCCCGGGCCAGAAGATGTTGGTCCACGGCGGCCCCGGAGAGCAGGCCGAAGCCCACCTCGTACTCGGGCGAGACCATGACCTGATTCGTTTCCGGATCACCTCTCACGAGGTAGGAGGCCAGGATGGACGCACCGGCGGAGGTGCCGCCCACCACCCCGTCCCGCTCCAGGATCTCGAAGAGTGCCTGGTGGACGCGGGTGTCCAGGTAGGCGTCCACCAGGCGCCACTGCCGGCCTCCCGGGATCCATACGCCGGTGGCCTCGGCCAGGGGCGCGGCGAAGGCTTCGGTGTCGGCCTCCCGGCGGTCACGGGTGTGGAGGATCTGGATGTCCCCGGCCCCGGCCTGGACCAACGGGGCGAGCCCCGACCAGTTCTCCGGAAAGTGGTCCTGGCTGGCAGCGGTGGGAATCACGACGATGCGAGCGTCAGGTCCACCGGCCAACTCCACGAAGCGTTCCCAGATCTCCGGGCCCAGCGGGCCTCCCCCGGCCAGAACCAGGCTGCCGGAGGTCGGGCCGACGAGGGGAGACTCCTGCGCCGGACCGCCAATCCGGTCCGGAACGAGCCCGGCTCCACACCCCAGGAGGGGCAGGAGCACGAGAAGCGAAAGGAGGGCTGGCCACCGGACCCGGGTTCGATGGCCAGCGGCACGACTCCAAGCTACCCCGCGCGTCCGGGGCGTGGGCAAAGTCGCACCTGCGGCGGGGGTCTCCACGGTCAGGCGGAGAAGTAGGGGTTCTCCCCCGCCTGGTGGTTGGTGACATCGTGGATGGCGGTGACCTCGGGGATGGCCTGGCGAAGCATCTTCTCCACCCCCTGACGGAGGGTCATCCGGGACATGGCGCACCCCTGGCATCCACCGGACATCTCGATGAAGACCTCGGTCTCGTCCACGTCCACCAGGTCGATCCGTCCGCCGTGGGAGGCGATGGCGGGATTCACCTGCTGGTCCAGCACTCCCTGCACGCGCTGGGCCAGGTCGCCGTTCGCTCCGGCCTCGCCCACGGGCTTCACCGCCGGCTGGATCTCGAATCCGCTCTCGTTGACCCGCTGCACGAAGTCCACCGTGGCGCCGTCAAGGCGCTTGGCGCTTCGGGGATCCAGCAGGACGTTGAATCCTCCGCCGTCGAGCTGCAGGTCATCGGGATCCTGGTCCTCGTTGGTGACCAGAGTCAGCTCGAAGGACGGCGCCACGGGGCTTCCGCCGTTCACCTGGATCCTCAGGGCGTGCAGCTCACCCTCGCTCTGATCGAGAAAGTCGCGCACCATCTCCTGCGCACGATCGGTAAAGGTCAGGTCAGACATGGTGTTCCTTTCAGTAATCGGCTTGAGGTTTCAATGGGGACCTCAGCGGGCGGCAAGGAGCCTCGACATAAAGCCTCCGAGATGCAACACGGGACAGCCTTCCGTACCCGTCAGCGGCATACGGGGTTCATCGGACCATGGCCTCTGGCCCTGCCCCGACATGCCGCCGGTTGCGGACGGCTCGGGTTCGGTTGCTCCGGCCTTGCCCCTCTCCTATGATTCGGACCCCGTTCCTCCAATCCATCGGCGGCTGAATCAACATGGCGGACAACGATATCATGGAAAAGCTCGTGTCGCTGGCCAAGCGACGCGGCTATATCTTCCAGTCCTCTGAAATCTACGGCGGCACGGGGTCCGTATGGGACTACGGGCCCCTGGGGACCGAACTCAAGCGGAACCTGAAGGAGCGGTGGTGGAGCCGGATGGTTCACCAGCGCGATGACGTGGAAGGACTCGATGCCGCGATCCTCATGCATCCGAAGGTCTGGGAGGCCTCGGGACACGTGGAGGGCTTCACCGATCCTCTGGTGGAGTGTCGTGTCTGCAAGAAGCGGTTCCGGGAAGACACCCTGGCGGACCAGGCGTGTGGCCGGAAGCCTTCGAAGGCGCCGGGGGAGCATGACGCCTGCGAGCTGGGCGAGCCGCGGCTCTTCAACCTCATGTTCCGGACCTTCATCGGCCCGGTTGAGGACCAGGGCCACACCGTGTACCTGAGGCCCGAGACGGCCCAGGGCTCGTACGTCAACTTTCTGAACGTGCAGACTGCGGCCCGACAGAAGGTGCCCTTCGGGATCGCCCAGATCGGGAAGGCCTTCCGCAACGAGATCACCCCGGGGAACTTCATCTTCCGCACCCGGGAGTTCGAGCAGGCCGAGATGCAGTTCTTCGTCAAGCCGGGGACCGACGACGAGTGGTTCGACTACTGGCTCGAAGAGCGGCTCGAGTGGCACAAGTCGCTGGGGATCGACCCCGAACGGCTCCGGCTGGACGAGCACGGCCCCGACGAGCTGGCGCACTACGCCAAGAAGGCGGTGGACATCCAGTACCAGTTCCCCTTCGGCTGGAAGGAGCTGGAGGGCATCCACAACCGGACGGACTTCGACCTCTCCCGGCACGAGGAGTACTCCGGCAAGCGGCTGGAATACATCGACTCCGGGGGCGGCGAGCGCTTCATCCCCTACGTGGTGGAGACGGCGGCCGGGGTGGACCGAACGCTCCTGGTACTCCTGGTGGACGCCTACCGCGAGGAAGAGGTGGAAGGTGACGAGAGGGTGGTGCTGGGGCTGCATCCTTCGGTGGCCCCCATCAAGGTGGCCGTCTTCCCCCTGGTGAAGAAGGACGGGTTGCCGGAGATTGCCGATCGGTTGGCCAGGGAGCTTAGGAAGGCCGCCATCCCCTCCTTCTACGACGAATCGGGCTCCATCGGACGTCGTTACCGCCGACAGGACGAGGCCGGCACGCCCTGGTGCGTCACCGTGGACGGTCAGACCGCTGAGGACGGCACCGTGACCATTCGGGACCGGGATTCGCTGGAGCAGGTCCGGGTGGACACCTCGAAGGTGGCGGACTGGGTCCGGGAGCGCCTCACCGCCCAGTAGCGGGTGAACGCCAGCCAGGTACAGCCTCCCGCCTCCAGGGCTTTCCCGTAGAATGCCCCCCTGAGCCTGTCTGAGTTTTCGAGAGGCATGGGTTGGGAGGGATGTG
>SKVI01000197.1 GCA_007129525.1 Gemmatimonadota bacterium
CGCCCAGGGTGGGGAGAGGCTCGGGCTCATCCTCGGGTTCGTCGTCCAGAGTAGGGAGGGGATCCAGGTCATGCGGCTCCATCTCGTTCTCGTCCGGCGCGGCCGCATCGTCCTCGCCGCTCACCGACGGCGTGGCGTCCTCGCCTTCATCCAGGTCGAAGACCGTACCCGCCAGGGGATCGTCGGGCCCGCTCAACTCCTCCGAAGCCTCCTCGAGGGGAGGGGGCTCCGTCCCTTCCTCCTCCCAGGCGGCCCCCGGACCGTCGGGGGGATCAGCCTGGCTCTCCGCCGGATCGTCCAGGGCGATCTCCGCGAGGGAAGTGGTCTGGAAGCCGTCCAACCCGTCGCCGGCCTCCAAGGCACCCTCTTCGTCGGAGTCCGGCGATCCAGCCTCTCCATTCGCGGCGGCGGCCAGGAGGCTCTCCAGCTCCTCGTCCGGCGCAAGCTCCTCCATCTGCTCCCGAATGCCCTCGGCCCGCTCCTCCTCACCCCGGTCCGTGAGGGTCCGGTGGGCCGAGGCCAGATGGGTCAGCGCATCCTCGGGTCGGTCCGATCCCTGGAGCTGCTCCGCCAGGAAGAGCCGAATCTCCACGTCCTCGGGTGCCAGCGCGGCGAACTCCTCCAGGGCTCGCAGCGCTTCCTCGGCATCTCCCTGGGCCAGCTGGACCTCGGCGTAGTTCAGAAAATCCTGGCGAGCGTCCACCACGAATCCCTGTCGGATCCGGATCTGGCCCATGCGCAGCATGACCGAGGGGCGTCCCGGAGCACTTCGCTCCAACTTCCGGCACACGGCCATGGCGTTGTTGGGAAGGTCGGCCTCCAGGTACAGGTCGATGGCCATCTCGTAGTTCTCCACCGCCCCCTGGAGGTCGCCGATCCGTACCTGGAGATCGCCGATCCGGTTGTGGAGGGCGATGTCAGGTTCCTCCTCGGCATGGGTAGATCGGGCCAGAGCCCTGGAATAGAGATCCATGGCCTCCATCCAGTTCTCCTCCTGCTCATGTTCCCGGGCCTTCTGTTTGAGCTTCTCGATCTTCATGCTGTCGTGTTCGGGGGCGCTGGAACGAATGGGGGCGCCTTGGTGGAGGTTTCCCGGATGTGAACAACTGTCCCGGATCGGGTGCTGAGCCCGTGCCGGACCGGGACCGGTTCACTGGCGACCTGGGTGGACGATCATGTCGGCATCGACCGGAGTCGCCCCGAACGAAGCCCACCACGGAGGCGAAGATAGCCACCGACTGGGCAGAGACACAACCGGCGAGGGAGGCGGGGCCCTATACGTATTCGACGGCCTTGTAGAAGGCTGTTGAAGAAGCATTGGGCGCCACCGTTGGGAGTCCCAGGGGGCCAGCGGACACCCGCCGACGGCGGGCCGGACCGTGCCGCCTCCGGGCTACGGCAGCCGCAGCTCGGGTCGCTGGGGGCGGGGGACCAGTGCCGGGTTGCCCACCTGGAGCTGGTAGGCCCAGTCAAAGATCACGACGGCGCCGTCCTGGGCCCATCCCACGTGGCTGACCCGGATGACTCCGTAACGCCATCCCCCTCCGGCGGCAGGGACCCTGAGAACGTAGCTGTACTCCGGAAAGAGGGCGATATCGGCGCCGGAATAGTCGTCCTCGGGGGCCACCCGAAGGTCCAGGCAGCCGGCATCGGCGGCGGGCCCGCAACGGAGCTGAGTGGTGAAGTAGGCGTCCCGGTGCACCTCCACCCCGGGCCCGGGCACCAGCCACCAGCCCTCCTCATCCACCTCGAGGCGGAAATGTCGCTGGTCGGAGGTGCCCGACACGATGGGGTCGATGCTCTCGTCCTCCTGGAAGGCGAATCCGGAGGACTCAGGTACGTCCTCGAACGCGAAGACCAGCTCGCCGTGGTAGTCGGGCCGGGGAGTGCCCTCGGCCAGCTGGCTGCCCTGGCTCTCGTGCCCCCGATCGTCCACCGAGGTGACGAAGTACCCGTAGGTACTGCCGTTCTGGACCAGGAGGTCCAGGAAGCCCTCGGAGTCGGTCTCTCCCAGCAGGATCACCGATCCCTCGGCGTCTTCCAGGTAGATCCGGTAGAAGGCGAAGTCATCGGCCTGGCGGGCGTCGTCGTTCCAGGTCAGATAGATGGCGTCGTCCAGGGGGATGGCGTCCAGGTCGCCGGGGACCGGGGGCGGAACCGGTTCGGGCACGTGGACCTCCACGGCGTACTCGCTGGCCGTCTCGGTTCCCGAGTCGGGATCGTAGCTGGCCACGTAGTACTCGTAGGTGGTCTCGGGCACGATGTTCACGTCGGTGTACGTGCAGCGCCCCTCCGAACAGCTCGTCACGTCGGCGATGAGGAAGAAGTCGGCGTCCGTGGTGCGTTTGCCGTATACCCGAAACGACTCCCCGTCCCAGCGGGTCGGAAGCTCCCACGTGAGCGTCACCGCCTGGTTGTAGTAGTAGGCATCCAGGGCGCGGGGGGCGTCGGATCCGCCGTTGCCCGGAGCCACCACGTCCAGGGTGTCGCACCCCCAGAGCGCCGCCACGGCCAGGACGGCAAGAAAGGCCCCGGTAGTTCGGAGCCAACCGGTTCCGACACGGCGGCGCCTCGACGGTCTCGGCGCACATGCGGACTTCCCCAACCAAGTACTGGTCCCCCTGCGTGTCGTCCTCATGAGCTGGCTCTCCTGGCTGGTGGCTGCAGCTGCGGCTGACCCACGACCCGGTCCACCTGCCGTGAGACCCCTCCCCATGATGTTGGAGATGCAGAAGTCGTGCCCCCGAAACACCCCGGCAGACGGTGCGGTTCGTCGGCACATGTCCTGTTCAGAGGACACCCCCTGGCGTCAGACGGACCTCAGCGGGGAGGGCCGCCGGGCCTCCGTCCTCCCTCCGAGTCCCGCTGGCTGTAGTCGAAGCTCAGGTCGCGGTTGGCCCGAAGGGCCACCTCGAAGGTGAACGACCAGTTGCCCGTGACGGTCTGGCGGAAGCCCATGATGGCTTCCCACTCGTGGAGGTCGCGCCGCAGCTCCACCGAGTGGTCGTTGAAGCGACCGTCCACCAGGTCGTAGGAGGTCTGCCAGCTGGCGTCCCAGTTCTCGCTGGGGGCAAAGGAGAGACCCCACTGGAGCATCGCCCGGCGCATGCCGGACGCGGGTCCACCGTTCTCGGTCCGGGGTCTCTGGAGCGAGTATGATACCCGGGCGTCCCATCCCTCCCGGCGGGCTCCCATCGGCTGCCGGCCCTCCTCGTCGCCGGGGGTCACCCGGCTCGGGTCGAACCCGTCCGGCTCCCCGGCAGGCGTCCCTTCGTCGTCCAACTCGGGCCCCTCGGGGGCCTCTACCGGGTCGGTCTCGTCCGGCTCACTGTCAATCCCCAGCCATCCCACGAGATACTGTACGACCCGGGACTGGTGGTTCATCTGAAAGCTCAGGTTCACCCGGCTCAGGTGGGGCGAGAAGCTGCGGGGGACGGCGTCCTCGCCGACTCCGCCCCCTGCGAAGAGATCGTGCTCAAAAGAGAAGCTCAGGCCCCGGAGGTAGTCGGAGCGGACGGTGTTGGAGAGGCGGGTGGTCTGGAAGCCGTCCAGGAAGCGCCCCGTGGAGTCGGCCTCCACCAGGTCATACGTCACCGCGTTGGTGCTCAGCCCGAGGAGCGTCACGGTACGGGACTGGGGAGCCCGGCGGAGACCGTCCTCGGTGACCTCCTCCTCGTCCTCCTCCACGGCGTCCTCGTCCTCATCTTCGGGATCCTCGTCCGGCGCCGCGTCAGGATCCGTCGGCTCCACCGGGTCCGGATCCGAGTCCGGGTCCGTCGGCTCATCGTCGGCCACCGGATCCTCGTCCCGCTCGCCGGGACGCTCCTCGGCGTCGTCGTCCAGGCGGGCCTCCCAGGTCTGGTTCAGACCCACCGTCAGGATCTTCCGCGGTCGGGCGGTCCGGGCGCCGAACACCTGCCGCTGGAGCTCCGTGGGCCTCACCTGCGGGGAATACTGGACGTTCAGCGAGGGAGTGAGCTTGTGCCGGATCGCGGTAAACTCCCGGAATCCGGGATAGAAGCCGTACAACTCGGTCTGAAGGCGGGCGGTGGCCGAAACCCGACTGGGACCGGCCACGAACTCGTTGGCTACATCGAAGGTGTCGGCCCGCATCATCTCGCCCGAGATGGAGACGCCGGGGGTGAAGGTGGTGGCCCCGATGAGGTTCACCCGATATCCCAGATTCGCGGACCAGTTGATGTTGGCCTGGCTGAAGTCCTCCAGCGCCAGCGGATCCTGCAAGAGGTCGGTCTGGAGGAAGGGATCCAGAGCCGGAGGCAGGCCGTCACCCGTGGCAAAGCCCCCCATGCGGTTCACCACCTCGAACCCCCGGTCCCGTCCTGAGAGAAGCTCTCCGGGCACGTCCTGGAAGAGGGTCTCACGGTACTGCACACCGGTCCCGAAGCTCAGGTTGCCCAGACCCGCCGACACCCGGCCCTCGGCCCGGGTCCTGAGCTCGTCGGCCCGAGTGAGCTGGAAGGCCGTGTCCGGCTGGACCGCCCGCTGGAAGACGTCGCGGTTGAAGCTGGCGCTGCCTCCCAGAGTCAGGTTGTTGTACCAGCTCGCCGCCTGCGGGGGGGCGGCAAGGAGGGTCATGGTGTTGATGTTGAGGCTGGCCCTCGGGAGGCTCATGTCGACCCGGTCATCCGTGAGGTGCTGCTGTCGGTTGGCCGAGAGGCTCAGGTTCCCCCAATCGAAGCGGTGACTGAAGCCCGCCTCCGAGTTGATGGTCTGGGTCAGCTCACGGGGGTCGAAGGACTGCTCCCTCACGAAGTCGGAGCTGGTCATGAAACGGGCCGAGGCGTTGGCTCGGGTCCGTTCCGAGATCTCCCAGTTGTGCCGCGTGTTGACTCCGAACTCCCGCTGCCCCGTCTCACGCCAGTAGCGGCGCAGGTCCACGTTGCCGGTGAGGAACTGGGCCCGCCAGCTATAGCGGAGGGCCGCCGTGAGCGCCGTGTAGTTGTCGGAGAACCAGTCCATGGCGACCGTCATGTCCGAGTAGTCGCTCATGGCCCAGTAGTAGCCGATGTTGGAGATCCTCCGGTTGTAGCCCGAGGAGGTCCGCACCACGTCGTTCATGGAAAAGGCGGGCGTCAGGAGCCCCGAGGCTCGTCCCGAACCCAGGTTCTGGGCCATGAAGGGAAGCCACAGGACCGGAACGTCCTCCACGTACATGCGCACGCCTCGGGCCACCAGCACCTGGTTGGCCACCACCTTCAGGTCGCTGGCCTCGAAGTACGAGTGGGGCGGATCGTGGTCACACGAGGTGAACCGGGTGCCGCTTCCGAAGAGACGGCCCTGCTCCACCGAGTCCAGATTCCCCTCCACGTACCAGGTGGCCCCCTCCGTGTAGGTGGTCCTGGCGCCGTGGGCGGTCCCCCGGCTGGCCCTCACGTCGTAGATCAGCTCCCGGCTCTCCACCGGGTCCCCCTGGTGGGGGGTGAAGAGGGTGGGGCCCGTGGTCCGCACCCTCCCCGTGGCGTCATCGTAGGTGATGGACGAATCCGCCGCCACTCGATTGCCCTGCCCGGAAAACCAGGCCTGAGCATCCGGAGTGCCGAAGAGGATCAGCCGTCGATCCCGAGCCTCGAACTCGGCCTCCGTTCCCTGGTAGCTCGCCACCGAATAGCCGGGAAGCTGCGAGAGCGCCCGCATGATGGAGTCGGCCCCGTCGGGGAGCTGGGTGGAGGGCCGGGCTTGCTGGTCGGTGCGGGTCTGGACCACCGTCCGGGGCGGGGCGGCCTCGTCCGGTATGGTGTCGGCCTGAATGATGGAGTCCAGCACCTCCGGGTCGACGGCGGGCCGGCTCCGCTCCCGAAGCCGCTCCAGCACCCGGAGCCGCGCTGAGTCCGGCACCTGCACCGTGTCCACCGGAAGGCTGATGGAGCCCCCGGCCGGCGCGGAAGCCCCCAGCTCCGTCGGCCACGCCGACACTCCCACCACCAGAGCCGTCAACAGGGCTCCGGAGAACCAGCTACGCCAATCCATCAACTCATCTCCACCGTGCCCGGAGGGGGATCCGACGAAGGGCGCAGCGGCTCGTCTCCCTCCCGGCGTTTCTGAATAAGCCGGGAGAGCACGATGCTCCCTTCGTACAGAATGATCATGGGACCGATCATGAGAAAGGTGGAGGCGATGTCACCGGGGGTGATGGCACTGGCCAGAACCGCAATCCCCACGATGGCATGGCGACGCTTGTCCTTGAGGAACTGGGGGGTCACGAGCCCCATGGCAGAGAGGATCATGACCACCACCGGCAGCTCGAACACCAGTCCGAACGCCAACAGCAGCCTGATCACGAAGCCCAGGTACTCTCCCACCTCGATGTTCGGCGCCAGAAACGCTTCCTGGAAGCCCGCCAGAAAGTGAAGGGCCAGCGGCAGGACCAGGAAGTAGGCCATGGCGACACCGGCACAAAAGAGGATCAGCCCGAAGTAGAGACTCGGGATGACCACCTTCTTCTCTTCGGTTTCCAGCGCTGGAGAGAAGAACGCCCAGACCTGGTACACTACAACGGGGAAGGCCAGAATGATCCCCACCACGAAGCCCAGCTTCAGTGTCACGAAGAAGGGCGTGGCAGGGTTGAAGTACACCAGTTCCTCCCCTGCCAGGTAGGGCCTGACGGGGCGAATCAGGATCTCCATGACCCCGGCGTAGTGTACCAGCAGAAACCCGGCGACGGTGGCCGCCGCCACCGCCAGCAGCGACCACAGGACCCGCCACCGGAGCTCCTCCAGGTGGTCCAGAAAGGGCATCTCACCCCTGGGGTGCCTGAATCGGGGAGACGGCATCGGAGGCTCGGAGGGTCGGCTCGGGGGGGTCAGGGCAAAGGAAGCTCGGCCTGGTGCTTCTTCTCGAGCTCCCGTCGTCCCCGTTCGTTCATCTCGTCAACGAAGTCCTGAAATTCGTCGGCGTCCTGGAAGTTCCGGTACACCGAGGCGAAGCGCACGTAGGCCACCCGGTCCAGGGGCTTGAGTCGCTCCATCACCGCTTCACCGATCTCCTGGCTGGGAACCTCCACACCGGCCTGCTGGGACAGCTCGTCCTCGATCTCGTCGGCGATGCGCTCCACCTCGGTCTGCGATACCGGCCGCTTGGCACAGGCCAGGCTCACGGCCCGGACCAGCTTCCCGCGATCGAAGTCCTCTGCGGCCCCACTCCGTTTCAGGACCTGAATGGGGCGAGCTTCCACGTACTCGTAGGTGGTAAAGCGCGCAGAACAGTCGGAGCACTCCCGGCGTCGACGGACGGCCCGGCCACCCCGGCTCGTACGGGTGTCCACCACCCGATTTTCTGTGGAGTCACATTCGGGACAACGCATGGATGGACCGGGCAGCGAGGAGGACTATGTGGAGATGGTGGCACTCGGCCAGACGCGGCCTGCGGGTGACGTGACGTGGGCCCGGTCAGCCCATCTCGTCCAGGACCCGTTGCGCCATGTCGGCTGCTGCGGAGTCCGGCCAGGTATTCACCACCCGCTCCAGGTACGAGCGGGCTTCCTGGTCGTCTCCCAGCTCCCGGTAGATGAGACCCACCCGGTAGAGGGCCGAGGCGGCCCGGTCGGCTTCCGGATGGTACTCCAGGATTTCCAGGAAGGCGTCGATGGCCTCCTCCAGCTCGTCGTTCTGCACCATGATGTCGGCCAGAAAGTACCGAGCCGACGGTGTCAGCTGGTGGTTGGGGAAGCGCTCCACCACCTCTTCCAGCCCCAATCGGGCCGACGTAATGGAACCCCGCCGGTACTGGGTCATGGCGTCGTCGTAGATCTCCTGCGCCTCGCCGCCCACGTCGAAGCCTCCGGCGCCGGGCTGCGTGGCGGGCATGGGACGCCGGTCCATCTGGTCCCGGAGCGCCGCCAGCTCCTGTTGCGACACGCCCACCAGCTCGCCAACCCGGAGGAGCGAGTCCTCCATGTCCCGGAGGGTGCGGGAGAGCTGCGTCCGATGCTCGCCGAATCGCGACGCCAGCACCTGCAGCGAATCTGACTGCTCCCTCTGGTCGGCCTGGATTTCCCGCATGAGCGTTTCCTGCCGCTCCGCCAGGCTGCGAACCTCGCCCTGCAGGTCCCGGATGTCCCCCTTGGTGGCACACGCCGCCAGGGGAACC
Source organism: Gemmatimonadota bacterium (assembly GCA_007129525.1). Taxonomy (GTDB): domain Bacteria; phylum Gemmatimonadota; class Gemmatimonadetes; order Longimicrobiales; family Gaopeijiaceae; genus PWLA01. The sequence goes on from SKVI01000197.1 coordinate 8,107, forward strand.
ACCAGGAGGACCGCCACCAGAAGGCGCACCCCTCCCCCGATTCGTGTACGGCCCGAGATCCGAATCCGGTCGAAACTGGTCGAGGGAGGGATGTTCTTCATGGTTCCTTTCGTTCTAGCAAGTGTGCCCGTTGAGCGGAGCGTACCCGCCTGGGCGGGATCACTCGCCTCCCGGGGGATTGATCCGGTCGGCCCCGGCGGTGATGACGAACTCCACGCGCCGGTTCTGGGCCCAGGCGCTCTCACTGCTCTGGGCCACCAGAGGCCGCTCCTCACCGTACGAGGTGGTCACGAAGCGCTCTTCTGGCACCCCGTGCTCCAGGAGGAAATCCAACACCGACTGTGCACGGCGGGATCCCAGCGCCTGATTATACTCGGCGGAACCGCGCTCGTCGGTATGTCCCTCGAGCCGGAGCTCTACGTCGGGGCTCGCCCGGAGGACCTCTACCTTCTGCAGCAGAACCCGCTCGGCGTCCGGCCGGATGGCCGACTCGTCAAAGTCGAAGTGAACCCGCTCCTCCAGGATGGCCCGGGCGTCGGCGACGGCTCGCTCGCGCTCGGCGCGGGCTCGCTCCTCGGCCTCTTGAGCCGCGCGAATGGAATCCTCGATGGCTCGGAGGGAATCCAGATCGGGACCCGGCTCCTCTTCAGCCGGCGGGGGGGCGGGGGGTTCGGGGGACTCGCGGCGGCAGGCGCCCACGACCACCCCGATCATGAGAACGGCGACGACAAGAAGTCGACGGTACATCGCACTTGCTCCTGGTGTGGAAAGGTAGATCACAGTACGAAACGGGTCATCCCTCACGACATCGGAAACCATTGGATTCCGAACACTGGTGAGGCGCCTCGGCGCTCCTCGCTGCACGAAGAACGTCCAGTGTTGGCGCTTAGGCCCTCCACCACCGCTGGGTCGGTACGTTCACCACGTCGGGTGCACCGCACCTACCACCTGCCAGGGGAAACTCCCCTGCATATATCGAATCTTTCGACCCAACGCAACGCCGGGTGCCGATTTTTTCAGGGGCACCTTCCCGCTTCCTTCGCGCCCCGCCATCGCTCGTCGGCTACCAGACGAGGGTGGGTCAAGCCTGAAATTTCGCCAGTATCGGGTCCTGGGTCCAGGGGTGAACGGAATATTCTTCCCGCTCACCGGAGGCCCGGATCGGACCCTCAGCGATCCTGGTCTTGGGCGTCGGCGGCGAACCGGGGGGCCAGCGACGGAGACCAGGCCGGCATGCGGGCCACCATCCCCGACACCAGGGTCCGGGTGGCGCCGGTCTCCACGTCGACGATAAAGAGGCCGCGACCCCAGTTGCGTTCCCCGACGTAGACCAGATGGCGCCCGTCCGGGGCCCAGCTGGGATCCTCGTTGTTGCCTTCCCGGGTGAGCTGCACGACTCGACCCCTGCGGTCCACCTCCGAGACCAGGATGTGATGCCGCCCCCGCTGCTCGATGCGTCCGTGATAGGCCACCCGGTCACCCCGGGGCGACCACTCCGGCGACGTGTAGTACCCCGGCCGGTTGTAGACGTAGGGCGACACGATGGCGGGCTGCGCTCCGGAGCCCAGCTCCATCCGATAGATCTGGGGCGCACCCACGCCCAGGCGGTTCGAGTTGAAGGCCAGGCGGCGACCGTCGGGCGCCATGGAGGGCGAGATGTCCTCCCACCGGCCCCCGGTGACACGCTCGAAGCAGCAGTCCTGCGCCAGGTTGTAGGTGAAGAGCCCCGACTGGCGACCCGAGTTCACCGCAAAGATGAGCCGCTCCCCGTCGGGGAAGTACTCGGGGGTGATGTAGTCGCCGGACTGCGGCGTGGGGATCCTCTTCCGTTCGCCAGTCTCCAGGTTCATCTCGTAGATGCGGGGAAGTCCGTCCTGGTAGGAGGTGTACGCCACCCGGCGCCCGTCGGGGGACCAGGCCGGCGACAGGGCCAGGGCGTAGCCCTCCTCACCGGGGCGGTCCCGGGTGACCCGGTGCAGGTTCTCGCCATCGGCGTCCACCGCCCATAGATCCTGGGAGCCGTCCTCCATGCGCCGGGAGAAGAGGATCCGGGTGGCCGCGATCCCCGGCTCATCGAAGACCCACTGCACCACTGCGTCGGAGGCGATGTGCGCCGCCATCCGGAAGTCGGGCGAATCCGGCGCCGGCAGGGGAAAGCGGGCCTGGTCGCGACGCTCCCTGTAGATGACGTCGTGCACCTCCAGGGTCAGAACCGAGCCGCTACCGGATCCCTCGATCCGGCCGGTGACCAGCCAGTCGGCTCCCAGCTCGTCCCAGAGGGCGTAATCCACTTCGCCGCCCCGGATGAAGGCCGAGGGAATGGAGTCCAGGACCCGGAACCGATTGGATTGTCTCAGGTCCCGGGCCACGATGTTCTCGGCCCGGGAGGCCACGCCGTCGTCCCCCGACACCACGGTAAAGGGCTGGATGGCCACCACGGGCTGGGTGCGGCCCTCGTAGAGAAGGCCCAGGCTCACCCCCGGAAAACGCTCCTCCACATCCTGCGCCGCCACTCCGGGGGCCAGGAGGAAAAGGGCCGCCAGGACCATGCCTCCTGCCGCGCTCAGGTACCTGCTCACCAGTGTCTCCATCGGGTCACTCCGCTCGAGGGTCCGAAGCCATCTTCGGACTGGTTGTCTTCATCACCGATTGTCTTCATCCGCCGCCGGTTCCCCGGGCTCCACCGGGGCTGAAGGTGAACTGGACAGGCAATTGCTCGAAGGGCAGGTCGTCGGGGAGGGGATCCAGCCGCCCTCCGCCGGCGCACTCCACCGCACCCACCGCGGCGATATCCAGCCGGCTGATCCCCGAGCGCTGGTGCACCTGGATCGAGGATCCGGAGATTCGCCCGTCCCGTTGGATCTCGAACCGCAGGACCGTGGTTCCCCGCTCGATTCCCGCGGGAGGCCGGAAGCACCGGGCGATCTCGGTCTGGATCTGGGTGTAATAGGCCGGAAAGTCCCGGCGCAACCCTTCCATCCTCACCGCCATGTCCACCGCCGACTCCTCCTGGGTCTCTTCCTGGGGAGGCGGCGGGTCGTCCTGTCGCTGCTCCGGCGGATCGGGCCTGGGAGGCTCGGGATCCGGGGGCGGCTCGGGATCCGGAATGGGATCGGGCTCCGGCGGCTCGGGGTCCGGGACCGGGTCGGGTTCGGGCGGCTCCGGATCCGGATCGGGCTGGACCACTTCCTCCGGCTCCGGGAGGGCCGCCTCCATGTCCTCCACCTCCGCCATGGAGACGATCTCCATCTCGAAGGCGATGTACTCGATGGGGGAGTCCGCCTGGCGGTGGAGCCACCACGCCGTAGCCACGAGGAAGACGTGGAGGACCACGGAGGCCGCAATGGGCCCCCGGCCCGGCCGCCGAGAATTCAGGTTCCAGTCATTCATGGTCCCAGCGTCCTACACCGTCCGGCCACCAGGGGTCGCCCGGTCCGTGTCGGCCGCTCCTCACCGCCGGACCGGCTCGGGCTCGCCGATGAGGGCCCAGCGCACCCCCTCCTCCTGGGCCGTCCGGGCCACGGTGGCGAGAATGAAGTACATGTCCCCGTAGATGGCCGCCTCGTCGCCCTTCACGTAGATGGCCTGGGCCCCCGCCGCCCGGAAGAGCTGGGGGAAGGCCTCGACGAACTCGTCCGCCGAGACGGGAGTCTCACCCACGTACACCGTCCCCGTCTCGTCCACCGAGACGATGAAGGCGTCGTCCTGGGCAGTGATGGGCTGGATCTGCCCCCGGGGAAGCTGGACCTCCAACCCGCCCTGGAGCATGGGGGCGGTGATGATGAAGATCACCAGGAGAGTGAAGGCCACGTCGATGAGGGAGGTGATGTTGATCTCGGCGTTCACCGGGAGATCCCGGTCTCCGCGCCGGCCCCGTCGACTCGCGTTGGTCACACCCGCCCCTCCCGGGCCAGCGTCCCGATGAACTCGCTGGAAAAGCCCTCCAGCTCGCCGCTCACCACGTTGAGCCGACCCACGTAGTAGTTGTACCCGATGACCGCCGGAATCGCCACGGCCAGGCCCACCACGGTGGTCACCAGCGCCTCGGCCACTCCGGGCGCCACCGCCCCGATGTTGGTGGATCCGGTGGCCACGATCCCCAGGAAGGCGTTCATGATCCCGATGACCGTGCCCAGAAGCCCCAGGAGGGGCGACACCGAGCCGATGACTGCGAGCCAGGTGAGGCCCACCGAGAGCTCGTCCCGCTCCTCGGACTCCTCCTTCTCCAGCGTCATCCTAAGCGCTTCGAGCTGGGTCAGGGTGAGCCCCTCCGTTACCGGAGCCCCCTCCCGCAGCGCACCAGGACGCAGCTCGCTGAAAAAGTTGACACCCTGCCGGAACACCCGACCGTAGGGTGAGTCCGGGAGGGCCAGGATGGCCTTGTAGGCGTCTTCCAGGCGTTGGGACCGGTCCATGGCGTCCAGAAACCGATCCCCTTCCTTCCGAACCAGCTGGAAGTGTCGCCACTTCCAGAAGATGATGACCCAGCTCGCGATGGAGAAGCCGGCCAGGACAACGAGGATGATCTGGGTGGGGAGGCTTCCTCCCCAGATGAGATCCCAGGCGGTCTCGGGCACCTGGCGACCCGCCTGTAGGAGAAGGGCCGCCGTCATCGCGCTCCCGCCTTGGACGCGGCGGGCCCGGCAATGTGCTGGAAGGTGCGCCGCAGCCCCTCCTTGAGCGAATGGCCGGGCGCCCATCCGCGGGCCGCCAGTCGGCTCACGTCCAGGGTACTGTGGCGGAGCTCCCCCTTCCGGGGGGCTCTGAAGCTGCGAGTGGTACGGAGGCCCGAGACGGCCTCCAGAATATCAGCAAGTCGGTTCACGCTCGTCCCCGTTCCAGTGCCCACGTTGAATGCTCGTTGGTCCAACCCGCCACCCCGGGGCAGCTCCAGCTCCGCCGCCCTCAGGTTGGCCTGCGCCACGTCCTCCACGTACACGTAGTCCCGAGTCTGCTCGCCGTCGCCGAAGATGTGGATCTCCTGGCCGGCCAGGAGGCGCTGACAGAAGATGGCCACCACCCCGGCCTCGCCGTGGGGATCCTGTCGGGGTCCGTACACGTTGGAGTACCGAAGCGCCACGTATTCCAGCCCGTGCACTTCCCGGTAGTAGTGAAGGTAATGCTCCCCGGACAGCTTCGAGACGCCGTAGGGCGAAAGGGGAAGCTTGGGGGCGGTTTCGGGGGTGGGTCGCTCTTCCGGCTCACCGTAGACGACCCCCCCGGACGAGACGTACACGACCCGGCGGGTACCGGTCCGTCGGGCCGCCTCCAGGAGGTTCAGGAGGCCCAGGACGTTCACCCGCGCGTCCTTCAGGGGGTCCTCCACCGAGATACGCACGTCGATCTGGGCCGCGTGGTGGTTCACCAGGTCGAACTCCACCTCGCGGAAGAGATCCAGGAGGGCCGGATCCGCCAGGTCCATCTCGTGAAACGCGGCACCTTCTGGCAAATTCTCGCGTTTGCCGCTGGAGAGGTCATCCACGATCCAGACCTGGTCCCCCCGGGCCAGGTGCCCGTCGGCCACGTGGCTTCCGATGAAGCCGGCGCCTCCGGTGACCAGCACCTTCCGGGGGGCCGACGTCCGAGGCTCACCGGTGCCCAGCGTCTGGTCTTCCCGGGGCAGGTCCTCACCCGGGACCGGGGCCCCCGACGACGGCGCCGTTGCCGACGTCCCTCTGGATGAGGTCCCTGTCGATGCTCCCCCCGGTCTGATGACCGAACCCCTGGGCCCGTTGGCCGAGCCACTGGCCCCGTTGGTCGCACCCCTGGGTCCGTTGGTCGCACCCCTGGGTCCGTTGGCTCCGGGAGGGACCGTGGGCCCACCCCGGGATGGCCTGCCGTCTATCCTTCCTCGCTCACTCATCCTCGTCTCCTTGTTGGCTCGCCTTGAATGGCGGCCCTGTTCGCCGGAGCTCCCTTCCGGATGTCGTCATCCGTCGCCGTCCAGCGGCGGAAGTTCTCCTTCTTCAAGCCCGTAGAGGAAGCGCACCGCATCCACCAGATCCGCCCCCCCACCCCGGTCCATTCCCTTCCGGAGGCGGACCGTAGGGTCGTGCAGGAGCTTGTTCACCAGACGCCGGGAAAATTCCTCTACCCGGACGCGGTCCCCCTCCGTCAGGTGATCCATTCCCCGCAAGAGCCGTTCCAGTTCAGCGTGTCGCACCTCGTTCGCCCGACCGCGCATCCGACGGATGACCGGGACCACCTCCAGAGAGGCGTACCAGGCCCGGAATTCGTCAGACTGGGCCCGAATGATCCGGTCCGCCTCCGGGACGGAACCCTCCCGTAGCTGCACCTGCTCATCGACGATTTTTCGAAGGTCGTCCACATTGTACAGGAAGACCTCCGATTCGTCCCCCAGGTCGGGGGCCACGTCCCGGGGAAGGGCGATGTCGATGACCAGCAGCGGCCGGTGGATTCCCCGGGGGAAGGCGTCCTCGAAGACCGGGCGGGTCAGGACCGGGTGGGGCGCCGCTGTGGAGGAGAGAACGATGTCGGCGGACCGGAGGGCCTCGGCGAGACGGTCCATCTCCATGGCGTGCCCGTGGACCTGCCGGGCCAGCTCCACGGCCCGCTCGTAGGTCCGGTTCACCACCATCACACCCTTCACCCCCTCCCGGGAGAGGGCCTGGACGATGAGTTCACCGGTCTGCCCGGCTCCCAGGATCACCACCCGCTTTCCGCCCAGGGAACCGAAAATCTTTCGGGCCAGCTCCACCGCCACCGAGGCCACCGAGGCCCGCCCCTCGCCGATCGCGGTCTCCGATCGGACCTGTCCCCCCACCGAGAGAGCCATCTGGAAGAGACGGTTCAGGACCGGGCCCGCCATGGGCGGGTCCACCGGGAGGGTGGTGGCGCGCTCGTAGGCGTCCCGCACCTGTCCCTGGATCTCCGCCTCGCCGGTGACCATGCTGTCCAGGCCCGCGGACACCTGGAACAGGTGCCGGATCACCCGGTCGCCCCGGCGTTCGAAGAGGTAGTCGCTCAATCGCCGATCCAGTTGTCCGGCCTTCCGCTGCAGGAGGGTCTCCCAGCTCCGGATGGGTCGGTCGTCCCGATTGGGGAAGAGGTAGACCTCGGTCCGGTTGCAGGTGGAGAGGAGCACCGCTTCCTCCACCTCCGCCTCCTGGCGAAGGGTCACCAGGGCGTTGGCGGCCTCCGAGGGCCCGAAGACCATCCGCTCCCGAACCTCCACCGGGGCGGTGTGGTGGCTCACCCCAACGACGGCTAGCGACACGGAGCCCCCTCGCCCTGGTCCCAGGTGGGCCGTGTGGATCCGGCCTTCCGTTTCATACGCACCATTCCGCTCGGCATACTGTCAGAGGAAGAGCCCTTCCCCACCCACGGTGAGGCGGAGGACCAGGTAGGTGCAGATGACGACTCCGAAACCGATGACGGCCGCAAGGGCTCCCCGATAGTCGTTTCGGCCGCCCCCGAACCGGGCGCCCAGCACGCCCAGAAAGACGAACCAGCTCAGCACCGCCCAGACCACCTTGGGATCGCCCATCTCCAGGGAGCCCCGGTTTTCCACGGTCCAGGCCCAGCCGAAGGCCAGTGCCAGGGTCAGGCAGGCGAACCCGGCCCAGATCCCGATCCGGGCCAGGCGATCCAGGGTGGCCAGCGGCGGAATGAAGTGGAAGAAGCGCCCAAGGCGCTTCTCCTTGAGCTCGTGATGCTGGATCAGGTAGAGCACCCCCGCCGCGAAGGCCAGCGCCAATCCCTGGTAGCCCAGGAAGGCCAGGCTCACGTGGAGCACGAATCCGGCGCCTTCGAAGTCCAGGACCAGGGGAGTGGGCTCCACGCCCAGAAGCACCGCCACGGCCTGCACCACGATGATGAACGGAAGGAGGGCGATGGCCACCCTGGACATCTCCCTGAAGGGGAGCATCACCGTCAGCGCCAGGGCCCCCACGAAGGCCAGCGAGGAGAGGGCGGCGCCGAATCCCACCAGGGGGAGCTCGCCGTAGTGGAGCCAGAAGCGAAGGAGGGCCGCGCCATGGGCCACCACCCCCATGGCCGTCAGGATGCCGGCCACCAACGGTCCCCTTCCCCGGGACCCGCCGATAAGGCAGCGAACCCAGAGGATGAAGGCCGCGATGTAGAAGAGAAGTGGAAGCAGGTGCGTCACGCCGCCCTGAACCCCGTCCGGGGTCTCCCGTTGCTGGCTATGGCATCTTCCGGTCCAGGACCACCCTGAGACCCGGGGCCACCGCAGTGGGCGATTCCGAGGTGAGGAGCCGAACGGTGGAGTAGTCCTCCTCGGCCCAGATCACCTGGAATCGGGCCACCCTTCGTCCCTGTCGACCATCCCGATCTCCCACCAGGCCCACGAGCTCGTCGCCCACGGCCAGGCCGGCGTCGGTCCCCCGGTCCAGGAAGGCCTGGTCTCCGGGCAGGTAGATCTCCTTCCGATCGCGGAAGGCGACCACGGTGGCGCTCACATCCATGTCGGTAACTTCAGGGTGTACGCCCGCGACCAGGGGAAAGGTCCGCGGCCGCGTCACCCGGTGGCCCAGCTCGAATCGATCGAAGCTCCCGGTGACCCGCGCCACCGCTCCGTTTCCTTCCAGACGGGTGAGCTCCAGGACGCCGGAGGGGGCCTTGATTCGCCCCATGTCGTCGATCCGACCCTGGTCGCTGTAGGCCAGGAGCTGATCGCCCACGTCGAACTGGCCGGGGTCGTCCAGCTCCAGCAGGACGTCGTCGTAGAGCTGCACGGTGGTACGGACCATTCCCAGCGCGCGATCACCCTCGAAGTCCACCACCCGCCCCAGTTCCACGGGATCCGTGTCGAGAGGGACGACCCAGGCCGCCGAGTTGAAGGCCGAGCGGGAGACCGCCATCATCTCCTCGCGCGGCGAGACCAGGACCCCGGGACGGGTGGGGGACCGGGAAGCGGACTCGTGGGCGCCGTGGAAGATGGTCCGAGGACGGTCGGAGGTGGGTACGTCCCGGGCCTGGAAGGGCTGGCTACGCATGAGGTCGCGCCGGTCCTCCACCTGGCCCCGGGGAAAGGTGTCGGCTACCACCTCCGGGAGAGGCTCGTCCAGGGTAAGCCCGGTGATGTCGGCCAGGGCATCGTCGTCGGCCCCGCGTATGATCTGCACCCCCGGGTCGTCCGGATCCGCCGGCAGACCGGGAATAGCGAGTTCCATGCCGGGAAGGATCCGGTGTGGATCAGAGATGACGTCCCGGTTGGCCTCGAAGATCCGCTCCCAGTGCGCAGGCGAGCCCAGGTATTCCCGAGCCAACCCCGCCAGGGTATCCCCGGAGCGGACCACGTGCGTCCGGTCAGCGGTTGCCGGAGGCTCCTGGGCGTCGGCCGGCGTCGGCGCCAGGGGGGGCAGGAACGGGGCCAGGACGAGGGTGAGGACCACGGCGATCCGGAGGGACGTCTCCATGCCGGCTCCTTTACTCCTTGACGGAGGGTTCGACACCCGGCCTCCATTCGAGGCGACCGGCGCCGGGACCCCGGGGAGGCCGAGGACACTCCTGCGGCTCCGGGATCCGGGTTCTGCCCCGAAGATACCGGGGCGCTCCGGGTGGGTCAACGACATCGACTTCAGATGTTTCGACAGGCGCCCTCGTGCTACCGCGTTCTGGCAAACTGTCGGGCCCAGTAGGTGACGATGATGTCGGCCCCGGCCCGTCGAATGGCCAGAAGCGCCTCGGTCATGGCCGCCTCCTGGTCCAGCCAGCCTCGCTCCGCAGCGGCCATGATGGCGGCGTACTCTCCCGAGACGTGGTAGGCGGCCACCGGCACCCCGGCCTCGCGGTGGACCCTGTGGATGATGTCCAGGCAGGCCAGGGCCGGCTTCACCATGACCATGTCGGCCCCTTCGTCCAGATCGGCCCAGACCTCCCGGAGCGCCTCGTCGCTGTTGGCCGGATCCATCTGGTAACCCCGCCGATCACCGGCCATGGGAGTTGAGTCGGCGGCATCCCGGAAGGGCCCGTAGAAGGCGGAGGCGTATTTGGCGGCGTAGCTCAGGATGGGCACGTGGTGGAAGCCCTCCCGGTTCAGCCCCTCGCGGATGGCCCCGATCCTGCCGTCCATCATATCCGACGGAGCCACCACGTCAGCACCGGCCCGGGCGTGGCTCGCGGCGGTGCGGGCCAGGAGCTCCAGGGTGGCGTCGTTGCGGACCCGGGGGTCGGCTGTCGAGCCTGCCGTCGCCGACGGGGCGGAGGCGTCGGCCTCCAACAGTCCACAGTGCCCGTGGGAGGTGTACTCGCAGAGGCAGACGTCGGTGATGACCACGAGCTGGGGGAAGGACTCCTTGAGGGCTCGCACCCCCCGCTGCACGACGCCGTCGGTTGCCCAGGCCCCGCTTCCCACCTCGTCCTTGGCCCGGGGAATACCGAAGAGGATCACCCCGCCCAATCCCAACTCCACCACCTCCCGGGCATCGTCCAGGAGGCCGTCCACCGAAGTGCGCTCCACCCCGGGCATGGAGGGTACGGGCCGGCGAACCCCCTCCCCCTCTTCCACGAAGAGCGGCAGTACGAGCTGCTCCGGGCTCAGCCGGGTCTCCCGCACCAGCCGACGGAGCCCCGAAGTGCGGCGAAGACGGCGGCCGCGAAAGAAGTCATCCATGACGTCGCTCACCTCTCTTGCGAATCATCGTGAGTCCCTCCGGTGTCCTGCTCGGCGGAGGGGGATTCGGCGTCCTCAGCCGCTACGACCTCGACCTTCTCGGCCGGAGAGCCCTCGGCGTCCTCCCGGGCATCCAGCTCCAAACGGAGCACCAGGGCGTCCTCGGTGGGGCGACGGTAGTATCCGGGACGAAGACCCACCTCCCGAAAGCCCCGGCTCGAATAGAGCCGGCGGGCCGGCAGGTTCGACTCCCGCACCTCCAGGAAGACGTGGGTTATCCCCGCCTCCCGGGCCTCCGCCAGGAGCTGGTCCAGGAGGATTCGCCCCACCCCGTGGCCGTGCACGTCCGGATCTACGGCCAGGTTCGCCAGCTCGCCCTCGTCGGCCACCCGCCACACCACCCCGTGTCCCACCACCCGCCCATCGAGCTCCGCCACACGGACGATGACCCGGGAGAGGGGCATCAACGTCCGGAACGAGGTCTCGCTCCAGGGAGTGGAGAAGGCCGCACGCTCCACCTCGAGGATCCTGGGAAGGTCCTCGGGCCGGGCACGGCGCACCTCCACCGGCGGGGAGGCCCCGGTGGTCCTGGAGTCGCCGGTGACAGCCTGCACCATCGCGCCCCCCTACCCCGGGCCGCCGGCGGGCCCCGAAGTCGATGCCATCCGGGGCGTCATGGGACGGGCCGAGGAGTCCCGCAGGTACTGGGGCTGCCAGCGGGAGCTGGGGTCCACCGGACGAGCATCCGGGTGCAGGAGGTGGACCCGGTGGAGTCCTTCGGCTGTGGGCAGACCGGCAGGAAGCGGGACCACCAGGTGCCCCTCTCCCTCAAGGTCCTCCCGGTGTCGGAGGGCTCCGTCGCCGCAGAAAAGGGCGTTCGGTGGGAGCTCCGACGCCATCACCTGGTCCACCGTGGTGGCGTGGGGAGCCGCCAGCTCCTCCATCCGGTCTGGCCGCAGACGATAGCACCCGGCGTACACCCGCCGCCCCCGGGCATCCAGGAGGACGTACCGGGGCCAGCCCTGAGCCTCGTCGGGCAGATCCACCGTGGACCCTTCCGTCTCCAGCGCCGCCACCACCGACGACGGAAGGCTCACGCCCCACGATGCCGCGGCGGCGGCCAGCGAGGACCATGCCCACACAGGAACCTTCAGCCCGGCCGCCAGCCCCCGGGCCGTAGCCGCGGCAACCCGGACGCCGGTGAACGACCCCGGGCCCTTGCCCACCACGATCCCCTCCAGCGCCGTCCGGTCCACCATCGCCTCCTCCAGCGCCTCCCCGATGGCGGGGACCAGGCGCGATGCGTGCTCGCCCCGACGCACCAGGAGCCGACGAGCCAGGAGACTTCGGCCGCGAAAGAGCGCCACCGACCCCAGATCCGCGGAGGTGTCGAAGGTCAGGAAGAGCCCGCCTGCGCCGCCTCGGGTAGAGGCGGAGCGTGCCTCCGCCTTCGTGATCATGGACGGACCTCCAGGCTCACCGGGTATCCTGGAAGGTGCGGGGGCGTGCCCACTCGATGGACCTGCACGATGCGCCGGTTCGATCCCGCTTCCGGGATGGCCAGGTGGATGTCCCAGCGATCGGTGGGAAGGTGCTCTCCGGCCCGCTCCGGCCACTCCACCAGGACCAGCTCCGGACCCCGGCCCAACTCCTCCCACCCGAGTTCCCAGAGCTCGTCGGGTTCCCGGAGCCGGTAGAGGTCCATGTGCACCACCTCCATCCCGTCCCGTCCCGGGTACCGGAACAGCAGGTTGAAGGTGGGAGAGGGCATGGCTCCCTCCACACCGGCTCCCCGGGCAATGGCCCGGGCCAGAACGGACTTTCCGGCACCCAGCTGACCCCGGAGTCCCAGAAACAGGGGAACCTCCACCTGGGCGCCGATCCCCCGACCCCACGCCGCGAGCTCCGTCTCGGTGAGGGTCATGCGTGGCCCGTCCTGTTGTGGCTCATTCGTGGCTCCTTCCTCCGACCATTCTGATCCGGGCTCTCGGCTGACGCCCCCGACTCGCCATCCAGGCGAGCCCTCAACTCGAAGAGTTCGTCCCGCAGAAGGGCGGCCCGCTCGAAGTCCAGCTCGGCGGCGGCCTCCTCCATCTCGCTCTCCAGCGCCTTCACCAGCTCCTCCACGTTCACCTCATCCTGATAGGAGGCGAGCTTTTCCGCCACCTTGGGCGCCGGAGCCTCCCGGGCGTCCGCCACCCGGGTGGAGAACTCGATCTCCTCGATGCTCTTGCGGATCGTGGCGGGCGTGATGCCGTGCTTCCGGTTGTGCTCGATCTGGATGGCGCGGCGGCGCTCCGTCTCGTCGATGCACTGCCGCATCCCCTTGGTGATCCGGTTGGCGTAGAGGATGGCGCGGCCATTCTCGTTGCGGGCCGCCCGCCCGATGGTCTGGATCAGGGAACGGGCGTTGCGGAGGAAGCCCTCCTTGTCCGCATCCAGGATGGCCACCAGCGACACCTCCGGCAGATCCAGTCCCTCCCTCAGGAGGTTGATCCCCACCAGGACGTCGAAGCGGCCCAGTCGAAGGCCCCGCAGGATCTCCATCCGCTCGATGGTATCGATCTCCGAGTGCATGTAGCGAACCCGGACGCCCACCGACTGGAAGTACTCGGAGAGGTCCTCAGCCATCCGCTTGGTGAGAGTGGTGACCAGGACCCGCTCGCCCCGCTCCTCCCGGGTCCGGATCTCCGCCAGAAGGTCATCCACCTGACCCTCCACCGGGCGCACCTCCACCTCCGGGTCCACCAGGCCGGTGGGTCGGATGATCTGCTCCACGACCACGCCCTCCGACAGCTCGAGCTCTCGCTCGGCGGGGGTGGCCGAGACGAAGACGGCCTGGTGCAGGAGATCCTCCCACTCCTCGTACTTCAGGGGACGGTTGTCCAGCGCCGAGGGCAAGCGGAAACCGTGCTCCACCAGGGTCCGTTTCCGGGCCCGGTCGCCGTTGTACATCCCCCCGATCTGCGGGAGGGACTGGTGCGACTCGTCCACGATGCAGAGAAAGTCGTCGGGGAAGTAGTCCAGGAGGCACGCCGGCCGATCTCCGGGTCCCCGTCCCGCCATGTAACGCGAGTAGTTCTCGATGCCCGGACAGGTCCCGATCTGCAACATCATGTCGATGTCGAAGTTGGTCCTCGACTCGATACGCTGCGCCTCCAGGAGGCGGCCTTCCCGCTGGTAGTGCTTCACCCGCTCCTCCATCTCCTGGCGGATGAGGGGTACGGCGTCCTCAATGGTGCTCCGGTGGGTCACGTAGTGGGAGGCCGGATAGATGGCCGTCCGATCGAGCTGGGTGATGAGCTCTCCCGTGAGGGGGTCGAAGCGGGTGATCCGCTCTACCTCGTCGCCCCAGAACTCGATGCGGA
>SKVI01000258.1 GCA_007129525.1 Gemmatimonadota bacterium
CCGCCGCCGGAGCCGAGGAGAGCTCACCGCCAACGATCGGGAGTGGCTCGAAAGCGGGCGCTGACCTGCCCGAACGGCCCCAATCAGGAAGCTTCGTCTCCGCCGTCCGTCAGCCGGATCAATCGGACCGGCGCCCCCTTTTCGACCCCGAGCAGCCGTGCCGCCGACGCCTCCCTGGCCGCCACCTCGACTCGCTGGTCGGAGTTCACCAGGGCCAGCAGCGCTCCCTTCTCCACCTCACCGTAGGAGATGGCCGGCGAGATCCGACGACCGTCCACCTCCACCTCGACCGGGCCCTCCAGACAGTGGCCCGGGAGGTTCGTGGACAGGTTTCCGAACCGATCGATCCCGATGACCTGCCCCTGGAGGCTCTCGTCGTCTCGGCGAATGGGCGAAGGAGGAAGCGGCACGAGGACCGGGTCGTCCACCGCCGGGCCCAGAAGCTTCAGATCGAGACCGCGGGCCAGGTGCGCCGCCGCCGGCGCAAAAACGTCACGGCCGTGGAAGGTGGAGCTGCGGTCGGGTCCCAGGAACTCCTGGTTCTCCAGGGCCACGGCCTGCCAGCGGGAGGCCGATGTGATGACCCTCGTCACCACACCGTTGTCCGGGAGGACCAGCAGGCGTCCGGCCGCCTCCACTGCCAGCCCCCTCCGCTCAGTTCCCACGCCGGGGTCCACCACCACGAGGTGGACGGTGCCGGGGGGGTATCGGTCCCAGTAGCGCTCCAGGGTGAGGGCGGCGCCTTCCACGTCCCCGGCCTCGACAGCATGGGAGATGTCATCCAGCGCGACCCCGGGGGCCACATCCGCCATGACCCCCTTCATGGCCCCGACGTACCCATCCCGGGTGCCGAAGTCGGTGAGAAGGGTCAGCCTCGGCGACATGGTCCGGGAGCAGCGGGTCCCACGCTCGTCAGGCGGCTCCCACGCCGGGACGCCAGGCGGTGGCGTCTTCCAGGGCATCCAGAATGAAGTCCCGGTCCTCGAACTCCTCCAGGCGACGATCGCCGAAGTCCTCCGGCTGAAGGCCGTATTGCCTGAGATTGGCCAGCGTCTCCGGGTAGTCCCGCACCAGCACGTGAAGGGGCCGGGATTCCAGGTCGCGTCTGCTGGGGCGCGGCAGGAAGGGCATCTTCACAGAGCCACCTCCTCCTGGGCCTCCTCCCGCACTGCCTTGAAGACCGCTCCGGCCACTTCCATGAGGGCCGCACCGGCAGGCGAGTCCGGAGAGGCGATGACCGTAGGCGTGCCGGCGTCGCCTGCCCGGCGCACCGCCGGATCCAGGGGGATCCGCCCCAGGAAGGGAATCCCCATCTCCCTGGCGAGGCGCTCCCCGCCACCGGAGCCGAACACATCGATCTCCTCGTCACAGTGCGGACAGAAGAGCCCGCTCATGTTCTCGGCGATGCCCAGGACCCGGGTGTTCACCCGTTCGAACATCTTGACGCCCCTGCGGACGTCTCCGGTAGCCATGGCCTGAGGCGTGGTCACCATGACGGCCCCGTCCACGTCGATGGTCTGGACCAGCGAGAGCTGGGCGTCTCCGGTCCCCGGCGGCATGTCAACCACCATGACGTCCAGGGGTCCCCACTCCACCTGCTCCAGGAACTGCTTCAGGATCCCTGCAATGAGGGGGCCACGCATGATGGCGGGCTGCTCGTCCTCCAGGAGAAAGCCCAGGCTCATGAGGCGGACGCCGTGGGCCTCCAGCGGCTCGATCATCTCGGAGCCCTTGTCACCGGTCACCCGGGGACGCCTGTCTTCCCCGAACATGCGGGGGATGTTGGGACCATAGATGTCGGCGTCCAGGAGTCCCACCCGGAGCCCCTCCCGGGCCAGGGCGGCGGCCAGATTGGTGGCCACCATCGACTTGCCGACCCCGCCCTTGCCTGACGAGACGGCGATGACGTGGTCGACCTCCGAGAGGATTCCCGGCTTGGGGGTGGGTGCCGGAACCGATCCGGGTTGAAGTCCACCTCCCCCCGGAGGGCCTCCAGGAGGGCCGCCTGGGGGAGGTGGGCCTCCCGCGCCCGGAGGGCCTCCACCGGGTCCGGACGGAGCACCGGGGCCCGCCCCCGGCGCCCCGCCACCCGCCTGCGGGAGCTGAACGTTCACCTTGACCCGGCTCACTCCCTCCAGGCCCTCGACGGCCGCCCGGGCCTCCTTGACCAGGGCGCCGGGGTCCTGGGGCTGGAGGGCGAAGTGGAAGCGGACGGTGCCGTCCCCTTCGATCTCCAGGTTACGGACATGACCCCCGGAGATGACGTTCTCTCCGGAATGGGGGTGCATGACCTCGGTGAGTGCGGCCAGGACCTGCTGCTTCAGTTCGTCTTGGTTCATCTATTGACCATCCAGGGCCTCCTACTCGGCCAGGACCTCAGTGACTTCGGGAACGGTGCTCTGGATCCGCTTCTCGATGCCTTCCTTCAGAGTCAGCATGGAGATGGGACACGACTCACAGGCTCCCAGGAGCCGGAGGTGCACCACGCCCTCGGTCTCGTCGTAGCCGAGGTATTCCACGTCCCCCCCATCCGCGTGGAGGGCGGGACGGATCTGATCCAGAACCTCCTGGATCTTCTCCTCCTTGTTCATGAGTCGGCTCCTCTCAAGGGAACGCGGCGGTCCGAACACCTACCGGACCCCCGTATTCTGCAAGCTACCCAGGGGGCGGGAACGGATCAACGGGGCGTCTTCCTCAGGCCAGGCTCTGAAGGAAGTCGGCCTTCAGGTCTTCCAACCCCTCAACCCCTACGGAGATCCGGACGAAACCATCGGGGATTCCGGCCTGCCGGCGAGCCGCCGCCGAGAGGCCCCGGTGCGACGTCAGGCGCGGGAGGCTCACCAGCGTTTCCACCCCACCCAGGCTCGGCGCCACCGCCGCCATCCGCAGCCGTCGGCACATGGCGTCGGCGGCCTCGGCTCCGCCCTTCAGGACAATGCCCAGCATTCCACCGAAGCCGTCCAGGAGACGCGTGGCCCGTTCATGATCGGGATGGTCCGGCAACCCCGGGTACACGACCCGGTCCACCTCGTCCAGCCCGGCGAACCACCGTGCCAGGGCCAGGGTGTTCCGGTTTTGCCTCTCGATCCGGACGTCCAGGGTCCGGATTCCCCGATCCAGGAGCCACGCCGCATGGGGATCCAGCACCGGTCCGTACAGACGAAGGAGGCTCCGGACCTCCTCGATCCGCTCCCGTGAGCCCGCCACCACGCCGCCCATGAGATCCGAGTGTCCGCCCAGGTACTTGGTGGCCGAGTGAACCACGAGGTGGGCGCCCCGCTCCCCTGCCCTGAAGTTCACCGGTGACGCGAAGGTGGAATCCACCACCAGGGGAATTCCACTCCGGCGGGCCACCTGGGCCGGCGGCTCCGGGTCGGGAATGCGGAGGGTGGGATTCGTGGGCATCTCCAGGTAGAGGAGCCGGGTGCGGGGGCGGAGCGCCGCCTCCCAGGCGTCATCCCGGTCCGGGTCCACCAGGGTGACCTCCACGCCTCGCCGGGGAAGTTCCCCGGTCATGAAGCTGTGGGTGGTCCCGTACAGGTGCTCAGAGGCCACCAGGTGGTCGCCGGCCTCGACCAGCGAGAGGATGGTCAGGGTGATGGCGGCCATTCCGCTTCCCAGAGCCAGGCCGGCCTCCATGCCCTCCAGGCTGGCCACCCGCGCCCCCACCTGCAACTGGTTCGGGTTGGTGCCGTAGCGGGAGTAGATGGGGGGTCCCTCGTCGTCCGGTCCCCCGCTCACGAAGGTGGCGGACTGCACCAGTGGTCGCACCACCGGATCGCCCGACCGGGCCGGAGGGACGCCGCCGTGGACCGCCCGGGTGGCCGGCGAGAAGCCGCCGCCTCCGCCGTCCTCGCTCATTCGAACCTCCGGGCCAGGTGGCTCAGGGCGTGGAGGTCTCCCTTGAGCGGGTGCCGAAAGAGGAGCCCCCGACGGGCCAGGCCGTCTACCGTCTCCCGCTGGCGTCCGTCCGGAAAGGCTTCGGATACCCGGGCGCCGGGGACCCTTCCCCTGGACTCCACCACGCTCCACACCTCCTCCTCCAGCGAGCTTCGAGCACCCATGAGCTGGAACGGCTCCTCGTTGCCCACCGCCTGAACCACCGCGGCCAGCTCGTGACGATTCAGCACCTCGAGGATGGGCTCCCGGTGGTGTGCCTTCAGGCCCTGGAAGATGAAGAAGACCGACCCGGAATGGGGATTGGAGCCCTCCACCCCCCGGAGGAGGAGCTTCGCCACCACCTCGTCGGCGCAGGAGTAGTCCAGGACGGACACCGACGAGAGGTCCACCAGGGAGAGGGCCGGGAGCGAGATCTCCCGGAGCTGCGCCTCGATGGCCAGCCGGACGGCCCGGCCGGTGGGCCGGGTCACCAGGTGCGAATAGAGGTTTGCCACGCTCCGCTGCAGGAGATCCCGAACGTCGACGCTGAAGGCGTCGAGCTGTGGATCGAGGTCTCCCCCGTCGCCTGCGGTGATCATCCTGTCACCTTCGTCATGGGTCGGGTCATTCGGATTCCTGGACTCGTTCGGGGAGCAGGATCGTGATCTGAGCCCCGGGGAAGGCCGGAAGGTCCTCCTCCAGCGGGGGAAGGTCCTCCCACTCCGGCACGTCGGCGATCCGAGCCGTGCCGCTACGCACGCTGATGACCCCATCCCAGCGACGGACCTGACGACGCATCTGCTGGATCCCCTGGCCTCGCCCCTGGTCCGGAAAGCGGGTCAGACCGTGGAGGAAGGCCGCCTCCAGTGCGGTGGAGTCGCTCCACCGGTCGCCGAACCGGCCCGAGTGCTCACCTTCAAGCGAGCGTCGGAATCCCCGACCGGTGTCCCCCACGGCCAGGATCAGGACATGCCGGCCCAGCCGCCGGCTCCAGTTGTAGCTCTGCGCCGCCACCCATCCCGGCGCCTCCGCATGCTCCAGGATGTTCTGGCACACCTCCGAGAGGATCACCGAGAACTGAACCACCGCCGACGGCGGGTATCGCAGGGTGCGCGACAAGATGTGGCCGGCTCGTTCCTGTACCCGCTCCACCACGTCGTGGACGTCGTGATTTTCCGAAATCTTACTCAGTTCCAGGAGAACGTCGGAGGCCCCGGAACTCCGCCGGGGAGGTGGCGACACCAGTTCGAACCCCTCCCGCACCCGCTCGAAGAAACCCATGCGAGAAAGGTACCCCGAGACCTCGGACGACTCCGGGGATCGCAGCACCGGTGGATGCTCGCTCCGGTCGGCCAGAAAACGCCCAGCACTCAGAAGTCCGATCATGCCCACCGGATCGATCCAGCTCAACCCCCGGGCATCCAGCAGAACCCGCCCGTCGGGGGACTCGGTGACCTGCCCCAGAAAAGGGTCCAGGGTCTTGTAGCTCAGCGTGGCGGGAACCTCGAGCACTCTCATTGTCTCTCCGTGTCGGACGTCACCTGTCCCTTCAGGTGTCGGTGAAGGCCCCGGGCGCCCCGATGCTGGACGTTCCGCGCAGCCATGGCGTTGGCTCGCTGCATGGCCGCCGGCAGTGCGTCGCCGGCCAGAAGCCGTGCGAAGAGTGTGGACCCCCACACGTCGCCGCATCCCGTGGGGTCCCCGTCGTCCACCACCGTCTCCTGCGGAGCGTGCCCACTGCGAGCCGGTCCCGGAATGCCCAGGCGCTCACGGAGTCGGGGCCAGACGAAGGGATCGGGCTCGAAGCCCGCCGAGGCCACGTAGGCGGCACCCCGGTCCTCCAGAGTCACCGCCATGAGCTGCACGTCCGGTCCCGCCAGCCGGGCCGCCAGCGCCCAGGGGTCCCCCTGCTTTCGGGCCAGGAGGTGGAGCTCCTGCTCGTTCATCTGCACGGCATCGAAGGTGCGGATCCAGCGAGCCCACTCCGGCAGGGGCTGGGGGATCCGGTCGCCCCTCCGTCCCACCCCCAGAAAGAGGGAGTGGAGATCAGCGTAAAGGGGCCCGGGGAAGCCCGCCCGGAGGGAGCCCGCCACGTCCAGCTCCAGCTCGAAGCCGCTGATGAAGTTCACGTAGACGGCGTCGCAGAGCGAGACCACCGGCTCCAGCTCGAACCACTGCCAGGGCGGAACGCCGCCCCGGAGAAGCTCTCCCTGTCGGCGACCGTCCCGGTAGTGGAGCTCCACCCGGTTGTTGGCTTCGGGTACCACGGTGATCCCCGGCTCCGTTCGGAGGCCCGGGATCTGGGACAGGTAGGAAAAGGCCTCTTCCGAAAGGTCCCGTCCCACCTTCAGCATCGGCAGGACCTCCCACCCTGGGGGCAGGTTGGCAGAAAACGATTCCAGGGCGTACCCGATCCCCCCCCACTCCCGGGTAGGTGCCGAAGGCTCGTCGTGGCGGTGGATCGTGTCCCAGACCAGGGTCCCGATGACTCCCAGGACGCGGCTCATCGATGACCCTCCAGAACCTCGCGCCGGAAGGTCAGGGCCGCCCCTCGCACTCCGGCCAGCTCCGGCTGCCGGGCCACCGCGACCACACAGGCCTCGGCCGAGGCTTCGAAGGCCCGCTGCCTCACCTCGGCCCGAACCGGCGCCAGGAGAAGGTCTCCGGCCTGAACCACGCCACCGGCCAGCACGATGCGGTCGGGGTTCAGCAGGTTCACCAGTCCCGCCAACCCGGCCCCCAGGTACCGGGCTGCCTCAGCAAGCACTTCCTGGCAGAGCGCGTCACCCGACGCTGCCGCCCGGGTCACCAGCGCCGCCGTGACGCGGTCGGGCTCCCCCTCGGTCAGCTCCGTCAGGGTAGAGACGGCTCCCTCCGTCAGCCGTTCCCGGGCCCGGGCGGCGATGGCGGTCCCCGACGCGTAGGCCTCCAGGCATCCGTGGTTGCCGCACGAGCACCGCCGTCCTCCCATCTGGACGGTCACGTGCCCCACTTCCCCTGCGGCCCCGGAGACTCCCCGGAAGACCCTTCCTTTCCGAATGATGGCTCCGCCGATACCCGTCCCCAGCGTCACCCCCACCATGAGCCTGCTGCCGCGCCCGGCGCCGGCCCACCATTCTCCCAGCGCCGCGCAGTTGGCGTCGTTGTCCACCACCACCGGCAGATCGAGCCGCTGGAGGAAGAGGTCACGGACCGGCACGTGGCGCCACCCCAGGTTCG
>SKVI01000025.1 GCA_007129525.1 Gemmatimonadota bacterium
AGAGCTGCTTGGCCTCCCAGGTGGGCGTCCGCAGGTCCAACTCGCCCAGGATCACCAGGGTGGGGGTCTCCACGTTCCCCACCAGCGAGATGGGCGAGACCTCCCAGTAGTCCATGGGGTTCTCCCACGGCTGGCCCGGGTAGCGGTAGTCGGAGTATCCGTAGTAGTTGTCGGCGGCCAATGTCTTGCTGATCCAGTTCATGACGGGTTTCTGGACCGCCGCGGCCCGGAACCGGTCGGTCTGACCCACGATCCAGGCCGTGGAGGTGCCGCCGGCGCTGCCCCCGGTAACGTAGAGGCTGTCTCCCGAGACCACGCCTTCCGCGATGAGGTGGTCCACCCCGTCCATGATGTCCGGGTACTCACCCCCGGAGAAGTCATTGTAGAGAAGATCGCCGAACTCCTCGCCGTAGCTGGTGCTGCCCCGGGCGTTGGGATAGAAGACCACGTAGCCCGCCGAGGCGAAGAGCTGGACCTCCGGAGAGAAGTGCGGACCGTAGTGGCTGATGGGGCCGCCGTGGATCTCCACCAGCAGGGGGTAGACCCGGTCCGGATCGTGATCCGGGGGCAGGACGACCCAACCGTGCAGATCCCGGCCGTCCACCGAAGAGGTATACCAGACGTCCCTCACCTCACCCACCGCACGTCGGTCGGCCCACGCCCCGTTCAGGTCGGTGACCTGCCGGGGTTCGGCCTGTCCCCGCCGGGTGACGGCCAGCTCCCCGGGGCGGTGCGTGGAGCTGAGGTTCATGGCGAGGGTCCCGTCATTGGAAAGGGAGAAGGCGGGACTTCCGGCGTAGGGGCGGCCGATGGACGTCCCCCCCAGGTCCCGGGCCACCTGGGTGACCGTACCGTCCATGGCGGTGTGTCCGATCTTGCTTACTCCCTCGTCGGCGTACTGGAAGTAGAGCCCGTCCCCGCTTTCGTCCCATTCGATGCCCCCGATGGAGCGGTCCAGGCCCGTCTCCACCTCCTGGACGTTGGAGCCGTCCAGGTCCATGGTGTAGATCCGGGTGAGCTGGTAGGTCCGGATGCGGTCTTCGTAGCCGAGGAAGGCGATGGCCCGGCCGTCAGGCGATACCTGGGGCGTGTGGTTCGGCCCGAACCGATCGGTGAGCTGCCGGATCTCCCCGTCGGCGACCCGCACGCTGTAGAGCTCGGAGTTGCGGAACTCGTGCTCCCAGTCCTCGTTCCGGTTTGCCGAGACGATGAGCTGCTCGCCGTCAGGGGTCCATTCCGGTGCCCCGGAGTGATGGTAGTCTCCGGAGGTGACCTGCCGGACTGCGCCTCCCTCCGCTCCCACGACGAAGAGGTGGGCGTAGCCGTAGTCCAGGATCCCCACCCCGTCCTGCTCGTGGTTCAGACGGGTCTCGACGCGGGGCGGATCGGCCCACTGGGCCCCCTCCGGCGCCGAGGGCGGTGACACCAGGCGGGGTTCCGGCTCCGAGACGTGCTTCACGAAGGCGAGCGTCCGCCCGTCAGGCGACCAGGTGACGCCGCGGGGAGAGTTGTCGAGCCGTGTCACGCGGGCGGTGGTGCTTTCGGCCACCCAGTGGACGTGGATCTCGGACCCGCTGCCCTCGGCGGAGCTGGTGAAGGCGATACGGGTGCCGTCGGGAGACCACCGGGGGTTGGACTCGTCCACCTCCCGTGAGGTGAGCTTGCGGTGATCCGAGCCGTCGGTCCGGATGATCCACAGCTCCGAGGTCCGCCGGTCGTTCATGATGTCCATGCCCCGTCGTACGTAGACTACGTGCTCCCCGTCGGGAGAGATCCGGGGGTCCTGGACCCACTCCAGGTCGAAGACATCCATCGAAGAGAAGGCGGTCTCCTGCGCCTCGGCCGGAGCCGGCCCCACGAGCACCAGCGCCGTCAGCGCCGGGGCAATCAGGGCGGCTCGGACCATGCCAAGCAGGAAGCTGGAGACCGTGCTCCGGGCGAGGGGTGGGGCGGCGGCTGAAGTCGAACGCGTCATGGGAGTCGGGGGTCGGGTGGAACGGGTCGTCGAAGAGAGCCTGGTTGAGGGCCGTCCTGCGGTTCGCGGGACGGGCAAGTGCAACCGAACGGGCAAGGTAGGAGGGGCCGCAGCCGGCGACAAGCGGACCCCTGCGGACCCGCTGCCCTGCTCACCTCATGCGCCGAAGTTCCCGGCGTACCCGTCAAAGAAGATCCGGGCCAGGAGCTCCCGGCGGGTGCGCACCCCCACCTTCGCGCAGGCGTTTCCCACATGCTCCTGCACCGTGTAGGACGAGATCTCCAGCTGCTGGGACATCCGCTTCGTCGACCAGCCTCGGGCGGCCAGGACGAGGATCTCTCGTTCTCGGGGTGTCAGACCGTACAGGCGAGCCAGAATCGGAGCGATCTCCCGGGAGGTGGCCCGGCTGACGAGGACGACGGTCGAGGACCGGCCCGCCGGATCCGGCTCGGTGAGGGAGGCGCGGATCGAGTACCACTGGCCCGAGTGGCCCCGGGCCCGCAGGTGCGCTTCCAGCGGCAGGTCCGGGTCACTGCCACCATTTCGGTGCATGTGGAGGAGACTTCCGACAACGCTGGCCACGCACGAGGGCACTCCGTCGGGGCCATCCCCCGAATCGCTGAGATCCAACAGGAATCGCCGGGCTGCGGAGTTCCGCGTCTGCACCACTCCGGCATCGTCCAGGAGGATCACGCCGGGTCCGGACGGGGCGTCGCCGTTCGGGACGGGGCTCGTCCCGTTCTGGGGCTTCCGGCCGTTGGCCGTCGGCTGGGGTGTCGGCGTTCTTGCCTGGTCCAGCAGGGTGGCGCTCACGAGTCCCCGGGTCAGGTGGGGGAGAATCTCTTCCAGGAGCCGGACCTCCTCCCGGTGAAACTCCCCGGACCCGGTCTCCCGGAGGAGGCAGACGAAGCCCACCGGCGCGTCCTGCTCGCAGAGGACCCCTCGCAGATCGTAGCGAAGGCCTCCCGGGGCCAGGACGTCGCGCACCATTTCCGAGCATTCGGCGGTGACCGTGGGTCCGACCCGGACCATGTCCAGGACCTCGGTAGCCACCCGGTACGGATACAGGTGATCGATCCAGGAGCGGTAGACCGAGCGGGGAACCCCTTCGCTGACCGCGTGGGTCAACAGCCCGGTGTCGGGGTCCGTGGTGGCGAAGGTGAATGCCTCAGAGGGAATGAGGACCTCGAGTCGGCGATGCACCTCCCGCCGAAGCTCCACGGAATCCAGCCCCGAGTAACAGATCCGTCGGAGTCCCCGGACGGCTGCGTTCTTGACAGTACGGCTGGGTGGCACGGCAACCCCCAGAAATGTGGGGTGACGCTCCGGCATTCCACGCCGTAGAACTCAGAAGGCTGCCGAAGCAGCAGAGAGCACGCTGTCGGACCAGGTGGAGTGCCGTCGTCTCTGGGCGCCCACTGAACTCGAACCGGACGGTCGCAGGCACCGGCTACCCGGAGAAGGTTCGCTCCCGACCCGCACAGCGCAAGTACCCGTCCGGCGCCGTGTTCTTCGGCAAACTCACCATCCACGAGGAGGCAGGTATGCGGAGCGTTGTTCTTCCTTCACGAACGGTCATTGGAATCGGGGCGGCGGTTGTGGCGCTCTCGTTGGCCGGCTGCAGCGGACCGGCGGAGGGCGAAGCCGCCTCGAATCAGGGTCCGGAGGGGACTGACGACGCGGCGGCGGTGATCGCGTCGGTCGAGGCCACCGATCCCGAGCTGGCGGCGGAGCTGCGCGAGATCCTGGAGCAGACGCAGCGGTTTCGAGATGTGGAGGTGGCCCTGGCAGAAGGGTACATGCCCGACCCCGTGGACATGTGCGTCACCTCCGCCATGGAGGGATACCCGGCGCAGCTCGGAGGGATGGGGATCCACTACTTCCGTCCGGACTTGCTGGGGATCACGGAGGTGGAGCCGCGAGTCGCGGGCATGGGGATCCACGAAGACTTTCGGGAGCCCGGTGTGTTGATCTACGAGCCGCAGGCCGACGGGTCGCTGAGGCTGGTGGCGGTGGAGAACCTGATCTTTGAAGCGCCGTGGAGGGCGGCCGGCCACGAGGGCCCTCCGGCGTTCCGGGGCAACGAGTACTTTCACCTGGTGGAGAACCCTCGCACCGAGGTGGACGAGGCCCACGGATTCGAGCCCCACTTCGAACTCCACCTCTAGCTCTACAGGGAGAACCCCACGGGCCTCTTCACGCCCTTCAACCCCGGGGTGAGCTGCGAGCACCACGTGGGGTCGCACACCGCGCACTGACCGCTGGCGGTTCCTGCTCTTGCCGGAGTAGCGGCCGGCCTCCGCCTCAGTCCCGGATGTGTCGCTCCAGGAACTCGTAGATGCGGAGCAGGCGGTCCAGTCGCTGGTGGGGGTCGCCGGTGCGGGACAGATCGTGGGCGCCGCCGGGGTAGCGCACGTACTCCACCGGACGATCCAGGATCTTGAGCGCCCGCACGAGCATCTCGCTCTGGCTCACGCCAGTGCGCAGGTCCACGTCGCCGTGGAGTCACTCCAGCGGGCTCTTCCAGGCCGTCCTGCCCACGAAGAAGGGGCCCAACCGTTCCAGGTAGAGCGACGTCTGCTGGGTCTGCCGCATGTGCTCCACGAGCTTGGACAGGGGCGCCAGCTCCCGGCCCGTCACCGCCACCACGAAATCGTTGTCGTTGGTGTCCATTCCGTGACAGGCCAGTCGTATGTCGTGGGCGTAGTCGGCGCGTCCGTACTGCATTCCGATCTGACCGTGCTCCTTCAGGTGCTGCTTCTGCTCCGATTCGGGGAGCTGGGCGAAGGCGCCGGAGCGGCGCAGGGGATACCACACCACCCATCGCCAGTCGGGGTGAAGGGCCGTGCGGCGGGGACGGTTCACCAGGGTCTCGTCCAGGTCCGGCTCGTACCCCAGCGCGTAGGTCCGCCCAAACATGGTGAAGCGCGGCTTCAGCCGGAGCTGGCCGAAGTCGGGGCCCCGGAGAAGCTCGCGCCACGGCCCCAGGAAAAAGTTCGGATCTTCGCTCATGGTCACGACCCCCACCCCGAAGGGATCGTGCATGTCGTGGTAGACGGCACCGGGGATGCGGGCGTCCTCCATGGCCGAGATCACGGCGTCCGGGTCATGGCACTCCCCGAAGGCCATGAACTGCATGAAGAGGCGACGGTTCGACTCCCGGCCCCGGGTGCCGGTCTCGGCCATGTTGAGGGTGTTCTCGGCAGGTTGGCTCATAGTGATGAAGGCTAGTGCGCCATCGCGTTGCGATCAAGGTTCTTCGTCGTCCCTCTGGAGGCGCTGGTGGCGGTCTAACAGTGGTATACAGTGCACTGTCCCGGTGGGTTCAGGGACGGTTCCCTCCGGTTCGGGCTCGGACACGGATGCTACCCACGGCGAGTTACGCGTCAACCTCCTCCGTAGTAGGTGGGGGCCGCGGGGCCCACCGGCATGCCCAGGGCGAACACCCACACGTAGAAGGTGATGATCCACCCCACCAGGAAGAAGATGGTGTACGGGAGCATCATGGCCACCAGGGTCCCGATCCCCAGCTTCCGATCGTAGCGGGCTGCGAAGGCCAGGATGAGCCCGAAATAGCTCATCATGGGGGTGATGATGTTGGTGCTGGAGTCACCGATGCGGTACGCGGCCTGGATCACCTCCGGGGAGTACCCGATGAGCATGAGCATGGGAACGAAGATGGGGGCGGTGATGGCCCACTGCGCCGAGGCGCTTCCCAGTGCCAGGTTCACCAGGCAGCACATGAAGATGAAGGGGATGAAGACCAGCGGACCGGTGAGGCCGATACGCTGCAGCGTGTCGGCACCCACCACCGCGGTGATTCCGCCCAGGTTGGTCCAACCGAAGAAGGCGACGAACTGGGCGGCGAAGAACACCAGGACGATGTAGAGTCCCATGGAACTCATGGCTCCCGCCATCCCTTCCACCACGTCGCGGTCGGAGCGCATGGAGCCGGTGACCCAACCGTAGACGAAGCCCGGAATCAGGAAGAAGACGAAAATGAGCGTCACCATTCCCCTGAGGAAGGGCGAGTGGAGCACGTCGCCGGTCTCGGGATTCCGGAGCACGCCCCACTCCGGGACCACTGAGAGGATCAGGACCGCCGACATGGCCAGGGTGGCCACTCCGGCCCAGAGGAGTCCCCGGACCTCATCGGGGGCCAGGGGGTCGGTGCTCTGCTCTCCGATGGCTTCGTGGTCCGCGTCGGAGTCGTCGTATTCGCCCAACCGGGGCTCCACGATCCGGGCGGTGACCCACCACCCGATGAGGGTCACCACGAAGGTGCTCACGATCATGAAGTACCAGTTCACCGCCGGGTGCACCTCGTAGTCTGGATCGATGAGCCGAGCAGCCTCCTCGGTGATTCCGGCCAGGAGCGGGTCCACGGTGCCGATGAGGAGGTTGGCGCTGTAGCCCGCCGATACCCCGGCGAAGGCCGCCGCCAGTCCGGCATAGGGGTGTCGGCCCAGGGCGTAGAAGATCACCGCCGCCAGCGGGATGAGCACCACGTAGCCCATCTCCGAGGCGGTGTTCGAGATCACGCCGGCAAAGACCACGGCGCCGGTAACGAGCTGCGGCGGAGCCTTCAGGACCACGGCCCGGATCATGGCCGAAAGGAGTCCCGACTTCTCCGCCACCCCTACCCCCAGGAGGGCCACGAGCACGGTCCCCAGGGGCACGAACCCGGTGAAGTTGGTGACCAGCTCCTCGACGATCCGCCGGAGGCCGTCGCCGTTCATGAGGCTGATGGCTTCGATCGCGCCGGTGGGGCTTCGGCCCGGGGCGCCCTCGGGCCTCGGGTCGGGCACCGAGAGCTCGAACCACCCGGCCACTCCCGACACCACCACCACCCCCACCGCAAAGAGGGCGAAGAGGGTGACGGGATGGGGCAGGAGGTTCCCCATCCGCTCCACGAAGTCCAGAAAGTAGGCGAACCACCCCCTGCGGGATTGCTCCGTGTACTCGTTCTCCGACATGTTTCCTCCGCTTGACCCGCGGTGTATCGGCGGCGAACCTGCTGGCCGGCGCGTTGACGAACGGCCCATTCTACGGGAGGTGGGGTGAGCGAGGGTAGAGGCGACAACCAC
>SKVI01000183.1 GCA_007129525.1 Gemmatimonadota bacterium
GAAGTACGTGGCGGCCGGATGGCTCGGCCGCAAGAGCGGTCGCGGGTTCCACAGCTACCAGGACTGATGCCTTGATTCCCACCGCTGAGCAATTGGAGTTTCGGGCGCTGGCCCGGGAGTTTGCCGTCGGCGAGATCCGTCCTCACGCCGAGGCGTGGGACGCGGAGCGCCAACTCCCAGAGTCGCTCTTCGCCAACCTGGCGGAGTTGGGGTTCCTGGGCATGCGCATGCCCGAAGTCCATGGAGGCCTGGGCCTGGATACGCCCACCTTCGCCATGGTCATCGAGGCCCTGGCCTGGGGAGACGCGGCGGTGGCGCTGGCGGTGGCCATCCACAACGGTCCCATCCCCAGGGCGCTGGAGGGGTGGGGAAGTGAGGAGCAGCAGGCGCGCTGGTTCCCGGAGCTGGCCTCGGGCCAGGTTCTGGGAGCGTTTTCCCTCACCGAGCCCGGGGCAGGGAGTGACCCGTCGGCCCTGGCCACCCGGGCTCGGGCCCGGGACGGGGGCTGGGTCGTGGACGGCCGAAAGAGCTGGGTCACCAACGGGGACCGTGCGGGACTGATCCTGCTCTTTGCCCGTACGGGAGCCGACGGTTCGGGACGGGAGGGCATCTCTGCCTTTCTGGTTCCCCGTACCACGCCGGGCCTCCGGGTGGTGGATCGCGAACGGACGCTGGGGATGTCGGCCTCGGAGACGGTGTCGCTGGAGCTGGACGGGGTCGAACTGCCGGAGGACGCCCTGCTGGGCTCCCCCGGCGACGGCTACGAGATCGCCATGGACGCTCTCCTGGTGGGCCGGATCGGAGTGGCGGCCCAGGCTCTGGGGATCGGACAGGCCGCCTTCGAGCACGCGCTCCGGTATGCCGACGAGCGGGAGCAGTTCGGCCGCTCGCTCCACCGCTTCGGAGCGGTGAGGGAGAAGCTGGCCGAGATGGCCATCCGCTTGCGGCAGGTGCGGCTCCTGACGCTGGATGCGGCCACCCGTTTGGATCAAGGCCAGGTGGAAGACCAGGCGCACCTGCCCACCTCACCTCGGGCGCTGTCGTCCATGGCCAAGGTGGCGGCCAGCGAGGCGGCCATGTGGGTGACCGACGAGGCGGTCCAGATCTTCGGGGGCTACGGCTACATGAGGGACTACCCGGTGGAACGGCTGATGCGGGACGCCAAGGGCACACAGATCTACGAGGGTGCCAACGAAGTGCTGCGGATGGCCGTCGCCGCGGACGCGGTGCGGGAGTTCGAGGGCCGAGGCTGAGCAGGCGCCGGATCCGGACAGGGACGCCCGATCCGGGCGCATTGGGGAAGGGAACTGGCGGAGTTCCCCCTCTGGGGGAGCGGACGGCGGTGAGGACAACGCTAAAGGGGCGTGCCGAGAAGGCTCGGCCCCTGCCCGGGTGCGGGAGCGCACGTCGGGATTCTGACACAAACCGGGAGCCGATACGGATGGACGTATTCGAGCTGCTCTCCAGGAAGGGCCACGAACAGGTGGTCTTCTGGTCTGAGCCTGAACTGGACTATCGCGGCATTATCGCGATCCACGATTCGACGATGGGTCCCGCCCTGGGCGGAACCCGTTTCTGGAACTACAGCTCCGACGAGGAGGCGCTGGTCGACGTGCTCCGACTCTCGCGCGGGATGACCTACAAGGCGGCCATCGCCGGGGTCAACCTGGGGGGAGGCAAGTCGGTCATCATCGGCGACAACCGGACCCGTAACCGGGAGATGATCTTCCGGGCTCACGGTCGTGCCGTGGAGTCGCTGCGCGGCCGCTATATCACCGCCGAAGACGTGGGGACGTCGGTGGACGACATGGAGTTCGTCCGCATGGAGACCGATGCCGTGGTGGGAGTCCACGGCGGATCCGGCGACCCGTCCCCGGTCACCGCCTTCGGCACCTACCAGGGCATGCGCGCCTGTGCCCAGCAGGTATACGGTGACTCCTCGCTGGCCGGCCGTCATGTCACGGTGCAGGGAGTGGGAAACGTGGGCTACCACCTCTGCGGTCTCCTGGCCGAGGAAGGAGCCCGGCTCACCGTCACCGACATCGATCCGGAGAGGATCGAGGCCGTCTGCCGGGAGTTCGACGCCGAGCCCTGCGAGCCCGACGACATCTACGGCGTGGACGCCGACATCTTCGCCCCCTGCGCCCTCGGCGCAGTCATCAACGATGACACCCTCAAGGTCCTGAAGGTGGACATCGTGGCCGGAGCCGCCAACAACCAGCTGGCCAGGAGCCGGCACGGGGAGGTCCTCCACGAACGAAAGGTCCTCTACGCGCCGGACTACGTCATCAATGCCGGGGGGCTCATCAACGTCTACGGCGAGCTCCACGACTGGACCCCCGATCGGAGCAAGCGGAAGGCCATGGAGATCTACGGCACCCTCCTGCGGATCTTCGAGCGAGCCGACGAAGACGGCGTGCCCACAGCGGCCGCCGCCGACAAGCTGGCCGAGCAGCGGATCCGCAACGCCCGACACCTGCAGCGCTCGTACGTCTGATCTTTCAGGCCGACGCCCGCGAGCCCCCGCCTCGAGCCCCGAGTCTACATGAGCGATCCGTATCAGCACCTTCGATCCAGCGACCCCGAGATCTACCAGGCCGTCTGCTCCGAGTTGAGACGGCAGGACGAGGGGTTGGAGCTCATCGCATCGGAGAACTTCGTCTCCATGGCGGTGCTGGAGACGGCGGGGACCGTGCTCACCAACAAGTACGCCGAAGGGCTGCCGGGGCGGCGGTACTACGGAGGGTGCGAGTTCGTGGACGTGGCCGAAGAGCTGGCCCGCAGCCGGGCCATGGAGCTCTTCGGGGCGGATCACGCCAACGTGCAGCCCCATTCCGGGGCCCAGGCCAACATGGCCACCTACCTGGCGTTTCTGGATGCCGGCGACCCGGTGCTGGGGATGAACCTGACCCACGGCGGTCACCTTACCCATGGCTCGCCGGTGAATGCCTCGGGGATCCTGTACCGGGTTCACCACTACGGCGTCGACGAGTCCACGGGGATCATCGACTACGACGTGGTGAGAGACCGGGCCCGGGAGGTCCGCCCCCGGCTCATCGTGGCGGGAGCCAGTGCCTACCCGCGGACCCTGGATTTCGCCGCGTTTGGTGAGATCGCACGGGAGGTGGGAGCCAGGCTCATGGTGGACATGGCTCACATCGCCGGGCTGGTGGCCGCGGGGGTCCATCCCAGTCCGGTGCCCCACGCCGACGTGGTGACCAGCACCACGCACAAGACCCTCCGGGGCCCCCGGGGGGGACTGATCCTCACCACCGAGGAGCACCAGAAGAAGGTGGACAAGGCGGTCTTCCCGGGCATGCAGGGCGGTCCCCTCATGCACGTCATCGCCGCCAAGGCGGTGGGCTTCCGGGAGGCGCTGCAGCCCTCCTTCAAACGCTATCAGAAGCAGATCGTGGCCAATGCCCGGGCGCTGGGAGAGCGCCTCATGGAGCGGGGGTTCCAGTTGGTTTCCGGTGGCACCGACACCCACCTCATCCTGGTGGATCTCCAGGACCGGGGTGAGCTCACCGGCAAGGACGCCGAGCGAGCTCTGGACGCCGCCGCGATCACGGTCAACAAGAATACCGTGCCCGGAGAGAGCCGCTCACCCTTCGTGACCTCGGGGCTTCGCGTCGGAACGTCGGCCCTGACCTCACGGGGGATGGCCGAGCCGGAGATGGTCCGGGTCGCCGACTGGATCGCCGATGTACTGGAGGGTCCTGACGACGCGGACCGCCACGAGGAGATCCGCCGGGAGGTCCTGGAGCTGTGTCGCTCCTTCCCCCTCTATCCCGAACTCCGCAACAGCTCCGCTTGACGCGCCGAGGGGAAACTGGCGAGACTCTGAATACGGTCCTCGACGGACTGACGAAGTCCCTGCACGAGGACGTCTGCCCGGAAGCCACCTGAAGCGTACCCCTGGCGGTCGTGCTCCACATGCCACAGAATTCGGCCATGACTGAAGTCCAATTCGCCGACGAGATCCTGCACCGCCTTCGCCAGCGGAACCCCCGCTACATGGGCAAGGCGTATCTCTTCGTGCTCTCGTCCCTGCACCACGTGATGGAGCACCTCGAGTCTCCCAGGCACATTTCGGGACCCGAGCTGGCCGAGGGGGTGAGGAGTCTGGCCCTCAAGGAGTTCGGACCCATGGCCCGCACGGTTCTGGAGCACTGGGGGATCCACCAGACCGGTGATGTGGGGCGCATCGTCTTTGCCTTGGTGGAGGAGGGTGTCCTGGTAAAAGAGGAGGAGGACCGGCTGGACGACTTCGAGGACATCTTCGACTTCGAGAAGGCCTTCGAGCAGGACTATCCCTGGGACGTTCGGGAGTGACGCGGGGAAACATACCAAACGGGTCGGGGAATACAAGCACCGGGGAGGTGCGAGGGTCTCCGAGCCACCGGCCGAAGCGCCTGCCCCATCCGTGACCAGGACCACGACCACGTGAGGGGTGGACCATGGAAGATGAACGTCCCTTTCCCGCCTGCCAGAAGTGTGGTGCCGGCCTCCTGATTCCCCTTTCGGACTACGGAAGGGACGGGGCTCCCATCCGCTACAAGGCCTGGGTGTGCACCAGTCCCGATTGCGGCTTCAACATCCGCATCGACAACGGCGAGATCAGCTTCGGGCGCGCCATCGGACAGAGCCAGAAGTGACCCGTGGATAGCCACGGTGCGGGACAGGACAGCGTGACCGCACCTGTCTTCATGGGACGGGCCTTCGTACCCGTTCCCACCGGCTCCCAGTCGGCGGCCTTCGACCGTCGAGCCATCGAGTCGGAGGGCGTGCCCCAGCCGGTCCTGATGGAAAACGCCGGGCGCGGCGCCGCCCAGGTGCTGACTCGCCTCTTTCCCCGGGGAACCGTTCTGGTTCTGGCCGGGGCCGGGAACAACGGGGGAGACGGTGTGGTTCTGGCCCGGACCCTTCAGAGCTGGGGGCGTCCGGTAGAACTCCTCTTCGACTCGGGACGTCCGAATCCGGACCCCCTGCTGCACGGGTGGGAAGTTTCCGGAGAGACGATTCCGGACGACGACGTCCGCCTGGTGGCTCACCTGCAGGCGGCCGACGTGGTGGTGGACGCCCTTCTGGGGACCGGTATCCGCGGCGCCCCCCGACCTGCTCAGGCCCGGGTGATCCGGGCCATGAACGATACAGATTGCCCGGTGCTGGCGCTGGACATCCCGTCGGGAGTGGACGCCGACACCGGGGCCGTGGAGGGGGAGGTGGTCCGGGCTCGGGCCACGCTGGCGTTCGGAGCACCCAAGCTGGGTACCCTCCTGCATCCGGGGCGAGAGATGTCAGGTCGGCTGCTGGCGGTGGAGATTGGCTTTCCCCCCTGGGAGAGGACGGACGTGTCGGGTCGGCTTCTGACCCCGGAGTGGGCCCACCGCCACCGGCCGCGCCGCCCCCTGGTGACCCACAAGAACGCCGCCGGCCGGCTCCTGCTCGTGGCCGGCTCGGCCCGCATGGGTGGCGCCGCCGTCCTCGCCGCCCGGGGTGCCCTGCGTTCCGGGGTGGGGTACCTGCGGGTGGCCGTTCCGAAGGACCTCCGATCGGTCCTGCAGTCAGCCGTCCCGGAGGCGGTGCAGGTGGAGCGAGACGATCCCGACGCCCTTGGAGAGGCGCTGGCTGCCTCCGATGCACTGGCCGCCGGACCGGGCCTGGGCACCGACTCGGAAACGGCCCGGCTCCTGGTCGGACTCCTGGCGGAGGCGGGCAATCGACCCGTGCTCCTGGACGCCGACGCCCTGAACCTGCTGGCCGCCGGACAGTTGACCCACTGGGACCCGGCGGGGCCCGAAACCGCCCTTCTCACGCCCCATCCCGGCGAGGCGGCTCGGCTCCTGGACCGCTCCAGCGCGGAGGTGGGAGATGACCCGGTGCAGGCGGTGCGGGAGCTGGCTCGTCGCTACGGCGCCGCCGTTCTGCTCAAGGGCGCGCCCTCAATGGTGGCCACGCCCCGGGAGGCAGATCCGCTCCTCATCTCCGCCACCGGATCCTCGGATCTGGCCCGGGCGGGCATGGGAGACGTCCTCACCGGTTCGGCGGGGGCGTTTCTGGCCCGGGGTGCCGACCCGGCGGTGGCCGGCGGTCTGGCGCTCCACTTCACGGGGCTGGCGGCGCTTCTGGCCGGCGAAGGCGAGGCCCTCCTGCCTGGAAGCGTGGCCGAGGGCCTGGTCCGGGCGCTGGCCATGGAGGGTGCCGGGACTTCGCCGTTGGAGCTCTCCTCCCTGATCCTGGACCTGCCTCGACCGTGGTGAGCTCCTCGGCTCTGGGGCCTGGCCGGGAGTTCGACGAGATTCGTCGAGTGCTCGAAGGAGCTCCCGCCCTTCCGGACGATGTCCTGGTGGGCCCCGGAGACGACGCCGCGGTGGTGGCCCCGGACCTGGTGGTCTCCACGGACCTGGCCGTGGAGGGGGTCCACTTCGACCTGGAGTGGATTACGGCCCGGGAAGCGGGCATGCGCGCCGTGGGTGCGGCCGTGAGCGACCTGGCGGCCATGGGTGGCGAATTCATCGGGGTGCTGGCCTCGGTGGCCATGCCTTCCTCCGGCCGCGCGGGCCCGGAGCTCATGGACGGAGTCCGGAAGCGCACCGAGGCGCTGGGGGGCCACCTCCTGGGGGGAGACCTCACCCGCTCGCCGGGACCCCTTGTGGTGGACGTGGTGGTTCTGGGTCGGGCACGCAGGCCGCTGCTTCGCTCCGGGGCCCGGCCTGGCGACGAGCTCTGGGTGACGGGCGCCCTGGGCGCCGCAGCGGGAGCCGTGCGGTGCTGGCGGGAAGGCCAGACGCCACCCCCAGCGCTCCGGAATGCCTTCGTCCACCCGGAGCCGCGACTCGAAGAGGCCCGGTGGCTGGCTTCCCAGCTCTACATCACGGCGGCCATCGATCTCTCCGACGGGCTGGCCGGCGATGCCGGACACATGGCCGCCGCATCGAAGGTGGCCATTCGACTGGAGGCCGACGCCCTCCCGCTGGCACCGGGGCTCGCGGACCACAGCCTCGAGCTGGCCCTCCATGGGGGTGAGGACTACGAAC
>SKVI01000263.1 GCA_007129525.1 Gemmatimonadota bacterium
AGAGCCGCACCGGCGGCTGCGCCGGCGGCAGTCAACTTGAGCCATTCCCGTCTGCTGATCATCAGGGCCTCACCTGTTCCGAGGTTCGCGTTTGAATGGTACTCGCTTCACCACGCCTCAGCTCACCAACCTGAGGGAGAGCGGGTAGCGGAAGTGCTCCCCGTTGCTGGCCTTCACCGCCGCCACGATCATCATGATGACGTCGAAGAGCAGGACCAGGGGAAGGAGCAGGATTCCCACCAGCACCAGAATGAGCAATCCCGACACGATTGCATAGATGGTGATGCTGATCTGAAAGTTAAGCGCCTCCCGACCGTGGTGGTCCACAAAGGGCTGTTCGTCCCGCTTGAGGATCCATACCACCAGGGGGGCCAGAATGTTGCCGAAGGGAATGAAGTACCCGGCAAAGCCCCCCAGGTGGGCAAAGATGCTGAAGTTGCGGGCCTCGCTGTCCGGCACCGTGGCGGCGCTTCCGCCCGGGTTCCAGTCGTCCAGTTCGCTCATGTGGAGTCTCCGTTGAAAATGGGTCGGGATCAGGGGATCCGGCGCGGAGGACGTCCGTTGTGCCCGCTCCGAAGATAGCGCCGCCCCCCCACCTTCCGCCATGCACCCGCCCCAGGCCCGAAACCCCGTGCCCACCTTGCCCTCTTCCCGCTCCCGACGTACTGTCCGGCACCCCGCTTTTCATGCCGGCACCCCCTTTCCACGTTCCGACACCGGTGTTGAGCCCGCTGGAGCGCCCGTCATGACCGGACCCACACCCCGTTCCTTCACCTTCGGCGAGTTGTTGGACGGGGCTTTCACCCTCTATCGGCGCAACTTCGCCCTCTTCTTCGGAGTGGCGCTCCTGCCCCAGGTTCCGGTCGTCCTCTTCTGGCTCGTGGCCCCCGCCACGTTGGGCTCGCTGGGAACGGCCATCGGCTCGATCCTCCTGGCACCCTACTCGTGGTTCGTCACCTTTCTGACCCTGGGGGCTCTCACTCACGCCATAGCGGCAGCCTACGAGGCACAGGCCCCCGGAATCGTGGACGCCCTCATGGTGGGCCTCCGGCAATGGCTCTTCGTCACCATCGCCGGAATCCTGGCGGGGATCCTGGTGGTCGCCGGATTCCTCTTCTTCATCATTCCGGGCTTTTTCTTCATCGCCCTGCTCTTTGCGGTGGTGCCGGTGGTGGTGATCGAGGGACGCGGGCCCCTGGAGTCATTGAGCCGGTCGGCCCGTCTGTCCAAGGGGGGCCGGATGCGAATCCTGGGCATCATGCTGGTGACCTGGCTCATCACCCTCCTGCCCGTGTGGGCCATGTGGACGCTGGTGGCGCTGGCCGGCGGCGGGCTCGAGTTCTTTTCCCCCGACGCCACCGACCCCACCGGCGCCGCCATGTGGCAGGCCGGAGTCCTCCAGGCTCTGAGCCCGGTGGCGTCGGCGCTCACCTGGCCCTTCTGGGCCGGTGTGACCGTGCTCCTCTACCTGGATCGCCGGGCCCGAACCGAGGCTCCGGACCTGGAGGCCGCAATGGATGAGCTCCAGGCGGGGGCCTGAGGACCCCATGCAGACGCCGGAGCCGGCCGCGGTAACCCGGGCTCTGGAGGAGGTCTATGCCCGGGCCGAGTTCACCCACAGCCCCCCGCCCTGGCCCCTGCAGCTCCTGGCCGATCTCAGGGACGCCTTCTTCCAGCTCCTGGTCGGATTCCTGGACTGGCTCGCCTCCACCCTGGCTCAGACGGTCCCGGAGGGCTGGACTCCCGTCGTGGGCCGGATCGCCCTGGTGCTCCTGGTGGCTGCGGCGGTGGTGGCCCTGGGTTACATCCTCGCGGGCGCCGGCCGTCAGCGCCGGAGCGTCGACGACCCCGGGCTGAACGGCGACCGGGACCTCACGTCTCCCGGCCCCACCCACGACGCGGCCGGGTGGGAAGCGGTGGCCGAGGAGGCGGCCCGGGAGGAACGCTTCCGCGATGCGGCGCTGGCCCTCTACCGGGGGGTTCTCCTGCGCCTGCAGGAGCGGGGGGCCCTCAGGGTGACCGAGACCAAGACCCCGGGAGATTACCGGCGGGAAGTCCGCTCCCAGCCCGACGCCGGAGCCGGCTTCCAGGCCTTCCTCCGATTCTTTCTGCCCCTGGCCTTCGGGAGCCGGAGCGACGATCCCGCCGCCTTCTCGCGCCTGGTAGAGACCGCCGCGCCGCTGGGAAGTCGGCTGAGCTGGCCGCCCGCTCCACTCCACCGGGAGAGCCCGGGTGGCTGAGCGACGACGACGGCTGGCCGTGGGAGTCCTGGTGGTCTCTCTCCTGGGCCTCGTGCTCCTGGTGGGACCCCACGCCGACCCGGACGAGGCGGAGGACCCCAGACGCTCCAGCTTTCTGTCGGGACCCCAGGGCGCACGGGCCCTCTACCTGACGCTGCAGACACTGGACGTTCCGGTGGAGCGGCAGCTCACTCCCTGGCGGGCCGACGCCGCTGAGGGCGGACTGGTCGTCCTGGCCCCCTCGCGCTCCCCCACCCCGGACGAGGTGGAGGCCCTCCTGGAGTGGATCCGAACAGGGGGCACCCTTCTCCTGGCCACCTCGCCCGGAACCGATCCGCTGAGTCGGGGGCTGGGGCTCACGGTGGCATCCACGGCACCCGACACCCTGGGCCCCCTCGAACGGGTGCGGTGGGAAGGCGTGGAGGCGTCTCCGGAGGCCCATCCCTGGACCGATGGGGTGGACGTCGTCCGCGGGTTCCGGTACCTCTACCTGGAAGAGGCGCCGGCGCCCCCTGCCGACGGAACCGAGGCAGGCCGGCGGCAGGCGCCTGCGGAGGTCCAGGTTCTCCTGCGGGGGCCCGAGGAGCGGCCGGCGCTCCTGACCTTTCGTCTGGGTGCCGGGTGGGTGGTGGCCTGGAGCGATGCGGCCCCGCTGGAGAACCACCGCCTCCGGGAGGGATCCGCCGCCCTTCTCTTCG
The DNA here is from genome assembly GCA_007129525.1 of Gemmatimonadota bacterium. Classification (GTDB taxonomy): domain Bacteria; phylum Gemmatimonadota; class Gemmatimonadetes; order Longimicrobiales; family Gaopeijiaceae; genus PWLA01. Next base: position 2,939 of record SKVI01000263.1, read on the forward strand.
CCCGAGCGGCGGTGGAGGCCACGGAGGCCGCCGACACAGGCGACGACCGCTGGGCGCTCCACTTTGACGAGTACCACCACGGGTACCGGGACGAGGGCGGGCTGGCGGTTGCTATCCAGGACTTCGCCCTCCAGACGGGGGTGGGGCGGTGGCTCCTCCAGGGGGCGGCGGCGGTCCTGGCCCTCCTCCTTCTGGCCGGGCATCGCCTGGGAGAACCGGTACCGCGCGCCGACAGCCGGCGGCGATCGCCCCTGGAGCACGTAGAGGCGGTGGCCGGCGCATACCGGAAGGCAGGCGCCCGTCGCACGGCTCGCGCCCTTCTCCTGGCGGGCATGAACCGCCGGCTGGGGCGCCGGATGGGCGGTGGAGAAGATCCGAGCCCGCCGGGTGATCCGGAGCAATCGGAGGCCGCCCGTCGGATGCACCACGAGTGGAAGCGAGGAGAAGAGGCCGATCTGGTGGCACTCTCCTCTGCCATGGACGATTTCGTCGCGGAGGTCAGAGGGTGGAATCCCAAGACATAGAGCGAGCCGGAGAGTTGGCGGGAAAGATCGTGGAGAAGCTGGCGACGGTGGTTCTGGGCCAGGAGCCCGTCCTCCGACAGATGATGGTCACCCTCCTGGCCGGAGGACACGGGCTGGTGGAAGGGGTTCCAGGCACGGCCAAGACACTGGCGGTGCGATCGCTGGCCCTGGCCCTGGATGTCCGCTTCGGCCGGATCCAGTTCACCCCCGACCTGATGCCCACCGACATCACCGGGGTCAACCTCCTGGATCAGCGCGACCAGTCGTTCGTTTTCCACGAGGGCCCCATCTTTGCCGATCTTCTCCTGGCCGACGAGATCAACCGGGCGCCGGCCAAGACCCAGGCCGCCCTCCTGGAGGCCATGCAGGAACGGCAAGTGACGGTGGACGGGGTGAGTCGGCCACTCCCCCCGGTCTTCACCGTCTTCGCCACCCAGAACCCGGTGGAGCACGAGGGCACCTACCCGCTGCCCGAGGCCCAGTTGGACCGGTTCCTCCTGAAGGCGGTGGTGGACTATCCTCCGGAGGCCGCGGAGCGGGGGATCCTGGACCGGTACGCCGAGGGCTTCCACGCCGACCGGATCGGCACCTACGGCATCGAGCCCATGGCTTCGTCCCGGGACCTGGCCGGCCTCAGGGAGGCGGTGGAGAACGTGCACGTGGAGCCGGCCATGCGGGACTACATCGTGGCCCTCATCCGAGCCACCCGGAACGATCCCTCCCTGACCCTGGCGGCCAGCCCCCGGGCCGGGGTCGCCCTCTTCAGCGCCTCCCGGGCTCACGCGCTCCTGGAGGGCCGCGATTTCGTGGTTCCCGACGACGTGAAGGAGCTCAGTGTCCCGGTGCTGCGCCACCGCGTTCGCCTCACTCCCGAGGCCGAGGTGGAGGGAGAGACACCTGACCAGCGGTTGGAGCACCTTCTCACCCAGGTGAAGGTGCCCACCTGAGGGCGGCCCTCCTCGGCCCTCGCACCCCGTCGCCATGAGCCTGGCTCTCCCCCTCCTCCCCTCCCGGAGACTGGCCGCCGCCATTGCCCTGGCCGGAGCCGGATTCCTGGTGAGCCTGCAATTCGCCCTGGTCCTGAACCTGGGGCTGGTGCTCCTGGTGGCGGCCGACGCCGTGGCCCTCTACCGGCGTCCCCTCCCCCGCATCCGGCGAAGCGCTCCAGGGCGTCTGGCACTGGGCGGAGAGGGCGAGGTGCAGGTGGAGGCCGATGCCGGAGGAACGCCCCCCCCGTCCCCCCAGCGGGGCGACTCGCGCACGGTGGTCTGGACCGACGATCCGGGTCCCGGCCTTCACCGCGTGGGCCCGGACCGCCTCGAGATGGTGATCCCGGCCGGGTCCCCGATGGAGACCAGCTACCGGATCGAGGGGCGGGAGCGGGGCCACACCTTCCTGGGCGACGTCCATCTCCGGGTCCTGGGTCCCCTGGGACTCCTCTGGCGACGCCACCGGGAGCCGGATCGGGTCTCCGTGTCCGTTCAGCCCGGACTCAAGGAGCTGCACCGCCACCGCACGCTGGCCCTGCACCACCGAAGGGAGCTGGGGTCGCACCGACTGCGGGAACTGGGCGAGGGCCGGGAGTTCGCCCGGCTGCGGGAGTACGTCCGGGGCGACGACCCTCGCCGGATCGACTGGAAGGCCACGGCCCGGCACGGCGACATCATCGTCCGGGAGTACGAAGCGGAGCGGAGCCAGAGCCTGGTGCTGGCCCTCGATGCAGGCCGGCTCATGGGCGAGCGGTTCGGTGACCGGGAGCGACTGGATCATGCGCTGGCGGCGGCTCTGGTACTGGCCGACGCGGCCTCGGTCCACGGAGACTCGGTGGGCGTGCTCCTCTTCGCCGACACCATCCAGGCCTTCCTGCCTCCGGGCCGCCACCCCCTCTCCCGGATCGCCGATGTTCTGGCGTCGGTGAAGAGCCGCCGGGTGGAACCGGACTACCCCGGGGCATTCCGGTACCTTGGGCGCCAGCTTCGTCGCCGTTCGCTGGTGGTCTTCTTCAGCGACGTGGTAGACGCCCGGGCCTCCCGGGCGCTGCTGGCCCATCTCTCGGCCAGCGCCCGGCATCACCTTCCCCTCCTGGTGGCCCTTCGCAACGTGGAGCTGGAAGCGGCTGCGGCGGCTCCGGTGTCGCGGGAGGAGGACGTGTACCACCGGGCCGCCGCCCAGGAGCTCCTCCAGGAGAGGGAGGTGGCGCTGGCCGCCGTTCGGCGCCAGGGCGTCCTCGTGGCCGATGTCCGCCCGGGGGTCGCGGTCCCCGAGACCATGGCGCGCTATGTGGAGGTCAAGCGTCGGGGGCTGCTGTAGCAGATACCGTCACCCTTCCGGCTTGCGGTTCCTCGGCTTCCGATTCCCCGGCCTCCGGTTCTCCGGTTGGTTTTCCGCCACCGGCGTCGCTTCCTCCCAACAGGAGAAAGGGGAAGAGGACCACGGCGGTGAGCAGGCCCACCGCCAGCTTCACCTGATCCGGAAGCACCGAGGGCGAGACGAACCCCTCGATGAGTCCGGCCACCAGGAGAAGGATGACCGTCCCTCCCAGCAGAGAGACGGCTTCCCGGCCCCGCTCCACCAACGCATCGCTCCGGGTACGCCTCCCGGGGACCACCAGAGCCGAGCCGAGCCAGAGACCGGCCCCGCCGGCAATGCAGATGGCCGTCAGCTCGATGACCCCGTGGGGCAGCACGAATGCCCACAGGTGAAGGCTCGCCCCATGGACCTGAAAGACCCCGGCCACGCCCCCCAGCAGGACCCCGTTGAAGAGGAGGATCCACGCGGTCCCCAGCCCCGCCAGGATCCCGCCGGCGAAGGCCAGGAAGGTGACCTGCACGTTGTTGGTGATGATCTGGCTGGAGAAGACCGGCATGAAGACCTCGGGCACCTCGGCGTAGCGCCCGCCCGCCGCCTGGCGCTCGGCGGCCGTTTCCGCGTGGGCGATCATCCCTGCCGGCACGATGGCGGCGGCGCGCCCCGGATCATCCACCACTGCCCCAAAGCCCACCAGCGCGGGACCGAACAGGAGAAAGGCCGCAAGGAGGATCGCCGGGGCACGCTTCCGGAAGAGCGCGGGAAAGTCCCGGCTGAACCACCGCCACGCCTGCCGAACGGTCTTCCGAGGCGGCGAGTAGAGGAGGTTGTGGCCGGTGCCCACCCAGCGCTCCAGCGTGGAGAGGAGTTCGGGCGATGCCCTGTAGGTGCGGGCCCGAGCCAGGTCCGCAGCCACCTCCCGGTAGAGTGCGGCAAAGCGCGAGACCTCCTCCTCGGGGAGGGACGAAAGCCCCCGGCCGTCGGCTTCTTCCAACAGGGCTCGATACTCCTCCCATCGGGGTCGCTGATGGCGAAGCAGGGTGGAGGCCGCCGGCGAGCCCGAGCCGGCATCGACCCCGGTGGCCATGCGCCGACCCGATTCCTCGGCGTAGAGCCTCAGGAGCCGGGAGTCGGCTCCCTGCACTTGACCCTCTTCCGAGCCGGCGAAGTGCGCCGCCAAGCGCGTGGCCAGCCGCCGCCGGGCTTCGGGCTCCAGGTCGGCTCGCCTTAGGACG
>SKVI01000228.1 GCA_007129525.1 Gemmatimonadota bacterium
GCACATCCCGATGACGCGGAACTCCTCTGCGGGGGCGCGCTGGCCAGGAGCGTCGCCCTGGGGGAACGGGTGGGCATTCTGGACCTGACCCGGGGAGAGATGGGGTCCCGCGGCACCCGGGAGGTCCGGGCCCGGGAGGCGGAGGCCGCCGCCGGCGTGCTGGGCGTGGAACGGCGTCTGAACGCCGGTCTGCCCGATGCCGGTCTCCAGAACACCCTCTCCCAGCGGATGGAGGTCGCCGCCCACCTTCGAAGGCTTCGACCCAGAGTCGTGGTCACCCACTGGCTCGAGGGACGACACCCCGACCATCGGGAAGCCGCTCGGATGGTCGTGGACGGGGCCTTCCTGGCCGGACTCCGAAAGGCAGACCTCCCCGGCGCACCCCAACGGCCCCTGAAGGTGGTGCACGCCCTCTCCTTCCGGGAGGACGCCCCATCGCCGTCGTTCATCATCGACGTCACCGACTACATCGATCAGAGGCTCGAGGCCATGGCCTGCTTCGAGTCCCAATGGAGCGGGAGCAGCGGCGCCGGCGAGGCCTTTCCCGGCGGGGATCGTCCCCTTCCCGAGCAGGTTCGGGCCGCACTGGCTCACTACGGAAGTCGGATCCGGGTTCCCTACGGCGAGCCCTTCTGGACCCGTGAAGCGGTGCCGGCCGAGAGTCTGGGCGGCCTCGAGGTCTCCACCTTCTGAGCTTCTGGGAACTGAGCTTTCGGACACCGCCCCCGTCAGGAGCAGGAGACCTCCAGAAGCAAACGGCGCCAACTGGGCACATCCGGGCCCGACGCCCGGAGGACCCGGGCCCGGGCTCCCCCCCCCTGCAGCATCCACGGCGCGAGCCATTGGCCGATTTCGGGCGGCAGGTGACCCACGGGCTCGCCGGAGCGCAGATGAACCCAGACGTCGGGATCCTCCTGCCCGGGAGGGTCCGGAATGAGCGTCAGGCGATCTCCGGCCTGAATGCGAACCATGTGTTGGTCACGGCCGGCGAAGATCATGCCGTGCACCGTGGCCCTGAACCGGCGGGGACGTTCCGAGGGAAAAGATGGCGGCTGTTGGTTGTTCATGACCTGCAGCGTCGGATGCGACGTCGGGACCAGGGTGCCGCGGCACCGATCAGCGAACGGTAGGAGGGCGTGGGGGGACGGTTCGAGCCCGCCCCCTTCCCCATTAACTTAGAAGGGCGTTGAAGAAGTACAAGGTCCGCCCTTGGGAGCGTAAACCTGAACGAGGCCGACTCGTTGGACGAGATCTACCTGGACCACGCCGCGGCGACTCCGCTTCGGCCCCGGGTCCGCCAGGCCATGGCCCGGGCCGAGGAGCGAGCAGGCGGGAACCCATCGGGAGTGCATCGCCGGGGCCGGGAGGCCCGCAGGACCCTGGACGCGGCCCGGACCCGCATTGGAGAGCTCCTGGAGGTATCGCCCCGCTCCGTCTTCTTCGTCCGCGGGGGCACGGAGTCCAACAACCTGGCCATCCTCGGGCGAGCCGACCGGGTGCGGCGCGATGGAACCCGGCCTCTCCTGTTGACCACAGCGGTAGAGCATTCCTCCGTTCGGGAAGCCGTGGCCCAGGGGACGGAGGATGGGGGGGAGGCAGAGGTGCTTCCCCTCGATCCCTCCGGTCGGACCGAGCCTTCCGCGCTGAACGGGCTCCTGGCCCGCGGTCCCGCTCTCATCTCGATCCAGCAGGTGAACCACGAGACGGGTACCGTGCTCCCGGTGGCCCAGGTGGTCCGGGCGGCCCGGGAACGGGGGATCCCGGTTCACTCGGACATGGTGCAGGCCATGGGTCGCATTGCTCTGGGAGACCCTGACAGCCTCCCGGACCTCGTCTCCTTCTCGGCCCACAAGCTGGGCGGCCCCCGGAGCATGGGAGCTCTCATCGTCCGGGATCGCGACCTGCTGGCCCCGCGACTCTTCGGCGGCGGACAGGAAGACGGACTCCGGCCCGGCACCGAGGATGTCGTGGGAGCCGCGGGCTTCGCCGCCGCCGTCGAGATGGTCCTCTCCGAGCTCCCTGAAGAAGGCGGTCGGCTGGAGCGTCTCCGGAACGAGTTGGAGGAAGGTCTCCGGGAGAGGATCCCGGACCTCATCGTCCATGGAGTAGAAGGACCACGGGCACCCCACATCCTGAACGTGGGCGTCCCCGGACTCTCGCTGGATCTCCTTCCAAGGGCCCTGGACATGGAGGGGCTCGCCGCCTCGGCCGGATCCGCATGCCGGAGTGGGAGTACCACCATGAGCCCGGTTCTGAGCGGCTTCTACGGAGAGGCGCATGCTGTCGGAGTGGCCCCTCTTCGCCTGTCTCTCGGATGGACCACGACCTCGGACGAGGTCCGGTGGGCCCCGGAGGTGATTGCACGGGTCGTGGCTCGGGCCCGGCGGGCCCTGGAGCCCGACACTTCCTGAGGACCTGAAGCCCCCGGCCCTGGAAGCGTTCTCGGCCAGGCGGGGACCGGGCGGGGCGAACCCGGATCACTGCAAATTTCATCCGTACGACCAACGAGCGTTATCGACGATGTCCGACAAGCGAATACTGGTGGCCATGTCCGGAGGGGTCGACTCCTCCGTCACCGCGGCTCTCCTGAAGGAGGAGGGCCACCAGGTGATCGGTGCCACCATGAAAACCTTCTGCTACCAGGAAACCCCTGCGCATTCCCGGACCTGCTGCGGGCTGGACGGGATCATGGACGCCCGCAATGTGGCCGAACGGCTCGATATTCCCCATTACGTCTTCGACGTGGAGGAGGAGTTCACCCGGGACGTCATCGATGACTTCGTGGAGGAGTACGGCCGGGGTCGAACGCCCAACCCCTGCGTGCGGTGCAACAGCCGCACCAAGTTCGGAGACCTTCTCCGGCGAGGTCGCGCACTGGGGTGTGACGGCATCGCCACCGGACACTACGTGCGCTCGGGTCCGGGGCCCCGGGGGAACGCGTCCCTCTTCAGGGGACTGGACCGGGAGAAGGACCAGGCCTACTTCCTCTGGGGGCTGGCGCCCGAACTCCTCCCCATGCTTCACTTCCCCCTGGGCGGGCTCACCAAGGACCAGGTGCGGGAGCGCGCCAGGGCGCTGGAGCTGGTCACCGCCGACAAGCCCGAGTCCCAGGAGATTTGCTTCGTGCCCACCGGCGACTACCGGGATCTGCTGAAGAAGCGAATGAAGCCCCGCCATCCGGCGCTCGAGCCCGGCCAGATCGTTGACCTGCACGGGACCCAGGTGGGCGAGCATGACGGCTACGCCGGCTTCACCGTGGGACAGCGCAAGGGACTCGGGGGCGGATTCAGCGAACCCCAGTACGTCATCGAGATCCGACCGGATCGGCGGGAAGTCGTGGTGGGTCCCAGGGAGGCGCTGGAGTCCACGGCCCTGGCGGTAAACGATCTGAACTGGCTCCACGGGAGCCCGAATCCGGGCACCGGGGTGCAGATCCAGATCCGGCACCGGGCTGCTCCGGCCCCCGCCGTCGTGGGCACGACGGAAGACGGCGTCCTCACCCTTGAACTGGCCCGACCGGAACGCGCCGTGACGCCGGGGCAGTCCTGCGCGGTCTTCGATGGCGACCGGCTTCTGGGCGGAGGCCGGATTCTTCATGCGCTCCGGCCACATCCAGCTTCCCCTTGAGTGGGATCAGTGCCGCAACTCCGCCGCCTCGGTGAACGCCCTGAAGTGTTCCTCGGCCTCCGAAGGCAGTGATTCCGGCACCTCCACCTTCACCTCGACGTACTGGTCCCCAGTGCGTCCGTTCCGGGTCACGCCCTGTCCGCGAATCCGGAATCGGGTCCCGGGCTGCGTGCCGGGAGGCACCCGCAGGACCACGTGCTTGCCCTCCACCGTCCGAACCTTGATCCGGCTTCCCAGCACCGCCTGAGCCAGGTTGATGGGGACCGTGCAGTGCACGTCCAGTCCGTCGCGTCGAAAGAAGTGGTGCGGCTTGACCTTGAACACCAGGATGAGATCGCCGGGAGGCCCCCCGCCCGGACCCCGCTCGCCCTGCCCGGAAATCTTCAGCCGCGAACCGGTCTCCACCCCGGCGGGCACCTTCACCTCCAGCTTCCGTGTCTGGCGGACCTGACCCACTCCCCGACAGATGCTGCAAGGGGAGTCGGGCACCCGACCTCGGCCCATGCACGCGGGACAGGGGCGCTTCACGGCGAATCCGCCCTGGCCGAACGACACGGTCCCGCTTCCACCGCATTCCTCGCACCGGTTCAACGCCGTGCCCGGTCGAGCACCGCTTCCCCGGCAGGTGGCGCATTCTTCGGTGACGGGAACGGAGAGGGAGATCTTTCCTCCCCGCACCGCGATTCGGAAGGAGATCTCGACCTGAAGCTCCACGTCCTGCCCCCGGGCGCGGGCTCCGCGCGTCTGCTGGGCGGGGCCGTCGGCACGACTTCGATCGAAGATGGTGCTGAAGAGATCGCCGAGCCCCCCCAAGCCACCCAGGTCGTCAAAGGAGAAGCCGCCGGCGGGCTCCCCGGCACCCGGTGCACCGCCGCGTCCGTAGCCGCGAGCTCGGGCACCGCCGGCTCCACGGCCGAAGCCGAAGGACTCCATGCGCCGCATGCGATCGTACTGCTTCCGCTTTTCGGGATCAGAGAGCACCGCGTAGGCCTCGCCGATCTCCTGGAATCGTTCCTGGGCCTTCTCGTCTCCGGGATTCGCGTCGGGATGGTACTCCTTGGCCAGCTTCCGGTACGCCTTCTTGATCTGGTCCCGATCAGCGTCTTCGGGTATGCCCAGGATCCGGTAGAAGTCCTTGGAGGTCGTGGTCATGGCATGCCTGCGTCAAGCGCCGGGGATGGACGGTTCAATCGTACTTGCGAACACTGACCCGCGCCGGTCGCACCAGGTGGCCCTTGAAGCGAAATCCGCGCTGCAGGACTCGGGCAATGGTGTCATCCTCCTCTTCCGAGTCCGTGGGCTCCTTCATCATGGCTTCCATGGCGTTGGGATCGAAGTCCTGGCCTTCGGCCTCGATGGGCTCGAGGCCGGCGTCCTCCAGTACCCGGTGGAGCTTCTGTTCCACCAGCTGGACCCCCTCCAGGACCGACTCTACCGTGGCCTGCTCCGGGTCCAGCGACATGACTCTTTCAAAGTCGTCGAGAACGTCCAGGAGCTTGCTCACCAGTGCGGCCTGGGCCCGGGTGCCCGTCTCGCCGAGTTGGTTCTGCGAGCGCCGACGAAAGTTGTCGAATTCGGCCGCGAGCCGAAGGTGACGGTCATTGAGCTCGGCCAGCTCGGCTTCCAACCTCCTCACCTCCTGGCTGACCTCGTCTTGAGGGGCGGCCTGACCCCTGGTCTCGTCACCCTCGGAGACCGAGGCGGCCTCTTCGCCACCTGCGAGACTCGCGCCGCGCTCCCCGGAGCCACGCGTGCCGGCGTCGGACTCCGGATTCTCTTCGCCTCTCGGGGGCCGCGAGGACGTATCCGCGCCTTCATCGGCATCGGTGGATCGGGGTTCTGTGGTCGTATCACCTGACTCGCTCATGAAATCATACCCTGGGTTTCGATTGCACTCCGGAGTTTTCCGGCCTCGCTGGAAGCGGGCGACTCGGGAGGCCCGGCCTCCGCTCTGGTGGGGCGCCGCTTCCAGTCCATTCTCTACCCGCTCCCCGGGACGGGGTTCGACCCCCTCACCACCCGGAATCCGGACCCCACCGATGCCCGCATCACCCCTGACGCGCCAGGTCAGGGAGCGTGCTCCGAATCCGCGTCCGACGTCCGGATCCGCTCCTCTCTTCCCGGCGCCTGCACCGACCTCAGTACCAGGTGCAGAACGTGCTGCGCGGCCCGCGCCCTGACCTCGGTGCGCCCCCCAGGGAACCAGACCTTCTCGGCGTGGGTGCCCCGGGCGCCCGTGATCCCGAACCAGACCGTCCCCACGGGCTTCCCCTCCACCCCACCTCCCGGCCCTGCGATCCCCGTGACTCCGACTCCCACCTCGACCCCGAAACGACGTCGAATTCCCTCCGCCATGGCCCTGGCCACCGGCTCCGACACTGCGCCCGAGGCCGAGAGGACCGACGCAGGGACCTCGAGCCAGCCCTCCTTGATCCGATCGGCATAGGCCACCACCCCACCCACCACCCACTCCGAACTGCCGGGAATATCGGTGAGGCGCTTCAGCACCAGGCCTCCGGTGCAGCTTTCCGCCACGGCGATGCGAAGTCCGGACGAACTCAGCGCCCTGCCCACCGCCGACGCCAGATTGCCGCCCGGAGCGTCGTACCGGTACGGGGCCAGTACCGGCTCGATCAGCTCCTCGGCCCGGTCCAGACGGTCATCGGCACCCGTTCCCCGGCCCAGGAGCTGGAGCGTCACCCCGTGTGTGGACGGCCGATACGCCACCTCGAGCCCCTCCACGTCGGCCAGGAGGGCCTCGAGCCGGCCTGCCAGCGCCGATTCGGGGATTCCCGTGGTGTGGATCGTGCGAACGGACGCAGGGGTCAGATCCTCCCCGAAGGCATCCCTCAGCGTGTCCCGAACGGGACCCTCCACCAGGGCCTGGACCTCACCTGGGATTCCCGGCAACAGAATGAGTACCCCCCCTCCCCTCCCACCAGACTCCGGAGGAAGATCCAGCCGAAGCCCAGGCGCGAGCCCGGCGGGGTTCGGTAGAATGACGGCGCCCTCCGGGACACGGGCCATCCGCCGGCTCGGCTCGGGGACGTCGTGGTATCCGCGACTGCGAAAACGGGAACGGATCTCGGCCAGCGTCTCGCTGTCCTCCCCGAGCTCGAGACCCCACGTTCGAGCAACCGCCTCCCGAGTTCGATCATCTCCGGTGGGACCCAGCCCTCCAGTAGACACCACCAGGTCCGATGCATCGAGGGCTCGACGAAGGGTTTCGCCGATGCGTCGAGGGTCGTCTCCCACCGCCACGATGGAGCCGACCCGGAATCCCAGCTCCGAGAACCTTCGGGCCAGCCAGGGGCCGTTGGCGTCGGTCCGAATCCCCGAAAGCAGCTCGTCTCC
>SKVI01000239.1 GCA_007129525.1 Gemmatimonadota bacterium
GCTCCGGCCGGGTCTCCGGAGGCGGCCAGGGCCTCCAGGTAGAGGAGGGCCCGGCGGGTGTTCAAGGGGTCCACGGTCGCCAGCCGGCGAGCCCACTCCACGGCGTCGGCCGCTCGGCCCGCGCCCAGGGCCTCCACGACGAGGTGCTCCAGCGCCCCTTCGTACTCACTGTCCAGCCGAGCGCGCTCTCCGTCGAGCCAGTGCTCGAAGTTCGGCGCGCCGCCGATGTGGAATCCCTCCATGAAGCGGCCCGTATAGAGCCTCACCGCCTGGTCCGGATTGCCTTCCTCCAGAGCCTTCCGGAAGCCCTCCACGTCGGTAGCCACCACCTGCGGGCTGAGGGTGAGGCGGTCCCCTCGAGCGCTCAGTGCTCCGCCCCCAAGTGCGCTCCGGATGATCCAGACCGCGTCGGCCACGTTGTGCCGGGCCCGGCCCTGATCCGACTCGGGCCAGAACATGGCGGCCAGGCGGTCCCGGGTCAGCGTGCGTCCTTCGGCCAGGCCGAGGACCGCCAGAAAGGCGATCTTCCGTTCCTGGGCGACCCTGCCGGAGGGGGGGCCGTCCGGGCCTTCCAGGATGGGTGATCCCAGGAGTCGGAGGGTATACATTGGGCCTCTTTGATGGCTCGGACCCGGGGGACCTCCGCCGCCGAAGGGAGCGGAAGCGCACCCGGACGATGGTGAAACGATGCTCGGACGACGGCCGCATCGCAAGGTGGTTCACGTCGCGCCGGAAGTCCCCGGCTCCCGGGGGCACGGCTTCGTTCCCCATGGCCCGGGTACTCCGGGCCATATACACGGAGGACATACCCATGCAGCGATTCACCCCCCTGGCGTCTCCAGCCGGAGCCGCCCTTCTGGTCCTGGCTGCAGTCCTGGCTGTCGCCACCGCGCCGCTGGAGGGGCAGCAGCCCGAGGCCCCCGTTTCTCTCACCCCCGATGACGCCTCCCTGGAGTGGTTCCCCTGCGGGGACTTCATCCCCGAGGAATGCCAGGCCGCCATGCTCCGCCTCGGGCCTGACGGGCGGCATAGCGACGTTCTCTATCGGATTCCCGCCGGAATGGCCCTGCCCGCCCACTGGCATACCTCTCCGGAACGGATGATCCTCATCTCCGGGGAGTTCCACATCGACTACCAGGGGCATCCGCCGCTGGTCATGACGGCCGGGAGCTACGCCTGGGGTCCGCCCCAGGTGCCCCACTCCGCCCGGTGCGCCGACCGGGGCACCTGCCTCCTCTTCGTGGCGTTCGTGGATCCTCCCGACGGATTCCCGGCTGAGGGACGGGAGAACTGACGACATTCGGGCGGCCCCCTCCCCGGGGTTCGGGCCTCCCGGGGGGGTGTGGAGGACCGGTAACCGAGACGGAACCGGAATCGATCGTTGCGGACACGCTGGCGTTCGCCGCAGCCATGCTCGCGGGAGATGCCCAATTGGCGGGGTCATTCCATGGGGACACGTGGTTCCGGGGATGAGGAAGATCGGTGGCAGATGGGTGATCCTAGAGGGCCATCCAAAGCTGTTTCCGCCTCCGATCCACCGACGGATTCGGGGGCATGACCGCCCAACTGGTGGATCTCCATGAGGCGGAGATGACCCGGGAGAGGCTCTCAGCCGTGACTCCCGCCGTGGACTCTGCTGCGCATTCAGCTCGCCGGACGCCTCCGAGCAAAGGAAGGGATCGGGGAGGGCGTCCGTTCTTCAGCGGAGCCGAACATCGTGGACGACGACCTCACCTTCCGAGGGATGGAGCCACTCCGAGTAGATGGGCTCTCCGGCCTCGTCCCGCACAACCAGACGCCAACTGCGCTGGGCGTCCTCCCATCCGCGAGCGGGTTCGGCGCACAGGAAGAACCGTCCCTCCTCATCGGGGACGGTTGCCGTCCCCTCCCATTCCATCCCCAGGGCGGAGAGGTCCCAGAGCCCGTCCACCCGGGTATGCACCTGGTGGAGTTCCACGGACACCCCGACGGCCACCGCTTCCCCCGTACGCCCGAAGATGGTCCCCACGATGAGACCCGGACCCCAGGGTTGATCCTCCGGCTCGCACGCCCGGGCTACCACGTCTTCCGACGGCGGAAGGTGGACCCTCACCGCGGCGATCTCCCCCGCACGAACGTCCACCTCCAGCGGGTCGGAGCGGCCGAGGAGGGGAGCGATTCCATGGCGCTCGAGCACGAGGTTGTAGGTGCCCTCCGGCACTCCCGCCAGGTAGAACCGCCCGTCCGGGGCCGTCCGGGTCCGGTGGGAGGTCCCTGTCAGATGAATGGCGGCGTCGGTCACGGGGTGGGTTCCCCGGGGACCCAGGGCGACCCCTTCTACGGAGCCGGTGGCGGCAAGGGCCAGTACCTCCCCGTCCCGGAGCCGGACGGTCTCCACCTCACCTCCGACTTCGTTGATGCGGTCCAGGACCGCACGCGCCCGCACCACGGCGCCGACCTGCTGCCGCTCGATCCCAAGCATCGGGGTCCGGATGTGCCACCGCCTCACCACCCACGATCCGTCGGGAAGCTCGGCAAACTCGACCTGGCCTCCGAGGGCGTACCCGGGGAGGCCGGAGATCTCGACGCCGGGCGGCGGCCGGGTGTATTGGAAGGTCAGCAGGCGCAGTCGGGCGGTGTCCACCTCGAGCCAGAGGGCCCCACGGATCCCTGGGAGACCGCTGCTGCGGGCCGGTTCGAAAGCAAGTCCCACCAGGCCCGGAGCGTCGTCTCTTTGGACGACCTGGAAGCAATGCCCTTCCATGAAGGTATCGGAGAGGAGGGCTGCTGCGTCCGGGGCGAAGTACGTCCAGCCGTCCTCAGGTCGTTCCCCCTGGATCCATCCGCGCTCCATGAGCTCCTCGACCGGGGCGCTCTGGTAGGGCTCACTCATGTAGCCGGTTCGCATCCGGCTCTCCTCGTCGAGAACCCTTCGACCGTCCCGCGCGAGCTCCCGGGTCCAGTTCCGCAGGCTGTACCGGTGGGTGCCCAGCTCCCGGCCCAGGGCTTCGGCCTGGAGGATCCTCCGGGCCGCTTCCCAGAGCTGGACCATGGCCAGCCCCTCATCGGGATCCATCCGGCACACCGGATCTCCGGTCTCCACCACGATCCCCCTGAGGGAGACCGCCTCGACCCGGGCCACGAGGTCCTGCCGGATTGTCGCTCCCGGCTCCAGCTCGACAGGGGCTACCCCCTCGGTGCGCCAGCCGAGGCGTTCGGCCCGGACCAGGTACCGGCCTGGGGTTGGAGCCTGGAGGCGGTAGTGGCCCTCGTTGTTGGTCAACGTCTGGGCCTGGACCTCTCCGTTCTCGTCGACGAGGCTGACCACGGCAGAGACCAAAGGACGGAGACTCTCTGCTTCGGTGACGGTGCCCGTCACGGTCTGGGCAGCGGCCGGAGAGGAAAGGAGGAGGAGGGCGGTGACGGGAAGCCACGCCCAGGAGGTCGAGTGCCGGTGGGGGGTCCGCACGGGGAAGGAAGCAACCATGGTTCAGGGGGACGGGGGGACCACGACCGCGATTCCTGTACCCATACAGTACCACCGCAGGCCAGGGGGAACAACCAAAAAAGATCGATGGCGGAGCCAGGGAGTTCCTTGGGAGGCGGTGCCCGAAAGCAGCACTACCGGTCGGACGAGTCCTCCTCGCTCTGGGTCCGTAGGGGGACTCGGCTACCGATTCCGCTCCCGCTCCTCCTTTCGGGCCTTGAGCAGCAGCGCCATCATCTCGATGACGGCGTTCAGCACGTCCAGCACGCCGTCCACGGGGGTGGGCACGCGGGTCGGGTCTCCGAAGCGCCGGTCGAGTTCCGCACGGAGTTCGTTCAGCTCCTCCTCCAGCGCATCCACCCGCTTCTGCGCCTCAGGCAGGCTCTGGCCGCGCACGTTGCCGAGGCGCCCGTGGGCCGAAGACCCGGCGCGGCCGCTCCGGTGGGTTCGCTGGGAGAGAGTGCGGGTCATCTGCTCGTACCTCTCGAGCTGGGGCCGCAGCATCTCCAGCCGCATCTTGAGGTGCGTGCTCCGGGTCCGGATCGCCCGGTCGTCGGCTGCGGGGCCCATGGTGAGGGCCAGTCGGTAGGTCCGCACTTCGTCCCGGCAGATCTCGGCCTGTCGGCTCACGGCCCCGAGCTGTCGGTCCAGCTGCATCAACTGCACGTCAAGACTCATGTCGGTGCTCCTCCATCGGGGAAGGGAAGGGTGGGTTCGTAGGGCTTTCCGTGATCGCAGAACCTCACATATGGAAATGCGCAGGGCCAGGAGGGGTTGCGACACTGGAAGGCTGCCAACTGACCAGGGGAGGCGGGTGGCGCGACTCGGGATCCGTGGGCCGACTTCGAGGGTAGCCAGGTCCTGGTGCCGGACCCCGCTTCAGGTGCCGGCCGCCACGTCAGGTGCCGGCTCTCACTCCAGATGCCGGCCGCCACTCCATCTGACCGCGGAGGCCTCATGCTCGACATTTGCGACATCTTGCAGCTCGGTCCTTGTCGCCGTTCAGCACCTGTCGCAGGCGTCTCGCTTCTGCTGTTGTTGGCGCCGCTCCTGGCGCCGGGAGCGGGTGGGGCCGGGGCTCAGGAACGGGGCATCACCTTCGAGGTGGAGGCGGGGCCCGCGTGGCAGAGCCGCAACGACGTGGAGATCCCGAATGACGGGACGGCCACCCGTGTCGCGCTGGATGGATTGGTCGGAGGCGGAGCTCTGCCGGCGGGTCGGGTCTACCTGGGCTGGAACTGGCGGGAGCGCCACGGGGTCCGTCTCCTGGTTGCCCCCCTGACTCTGCGGAGGTCCGGGCTCCCGGACCGGGAAATCCGCTTTGCCGGCACTGCGTTTCAGCAGGGCGCCGCGGTTTCGGTCCGCTATACCTTCAACTCGTACCGGCTGTCGTATCGGTGGCTGGCCCGGGAGGGGGAGCGGACCACCGCCTGGCTCGGCGCAACGGCCAAGCTTCGGGATGCTGTGGTTGCGCTCGAGCAGGGGGAGGTCACGGCGCGGGACGATGACCTGGGCTTCGTGCCCCTTCTCCACTTGGCTGGAGAGTGGCGCTTCGCCCCCGGCTGGCACGGGAGCTTCGATCTCGACGCCCTCGGGGGCGGGCCGGGTCGGGCCTTCGACGGCTCCGTGCGAATGGGCCGTGCGGTGGGGGATGGCTGGCGCGTGTCGGCAGGGTACCGTACGGTGGAAGGAGGCGCCGACGTGGACGACGTATACGCCTTCGCCTGGTTCAACTTCATGACTCTGGCCGTAACGAAACGGTGGTGAGCCTGACAGATGCACACTGAGAGTTTTCGAAAGGACGGTCCGGACACGCCGGCGCTACCACACCGGCGCCGGCGTCTCACGGTCCCGCAGATCGCAGCCCTGGGCATCATCTCCCTGGGGATCCTCCTCCTGGGGGCGTGTGGGGCGCCTCCCCCCGACGACCTGGGGCCCGTGGACGACGGCTTGCGCCCGTGTCCCGATGCGCCCAACTGCGTCCATACAGGCGAAGAGCATCCGCCGGAGGTTCTTCCCTTCCACCTGACGTCCGAGTGGCGGGAGCGATCTGCCGAGGAGGTGTGGGAGGCCGTGGAGGCGGCGGTGGCATCCCTGCCTGGAACGGAGGTGGTGGTCCGGAGGCAGCACTACCTCCAGGCCGAATCCACGAGTCGGGTCTTCAGGTTCGTGGACGACCTGGAAATCTACTGGCCGCCCGGATCTCCGGAGCTCGTGGTGAGGTCGGAGTCCCGGGTGGGGCGGTCGGACATGGGGGTGAACCTGACGCGGGTGGAACGACTGAGGGAGACGCTCCGGGAGCGAGGGGTCGTGGACTGAGCTGTGCCCGGTCCGGACCGCCCTCACTACGATGGCGGCGGGTTGTCGCTGGGGGCGGTGGGCGGAAGGAAGGCGCCGTCCTCCCGATGAGAGTCAGTGCGTGGGCTCGGTGTCCTCGTATCCCCAGGGCGCTGGAGGGGGCTCCACCGGCTCGGTGAGATCGAAGGCCCAGCGGAGGGCATCGTCGAAGGTGCTCCGGGTCAGTCGGTAGCTGAAGACCTCGCCGGGCGTGATCTCCATTCGCCAGATGTTTCGGACCGCGCCGGGGACCAGCTCACCGATGACCTCGCGCGTGAAGGCGTCGGCAGGGAAGGTCTGGATCCCCTCCGTTCCCACCTCCTCGGTATCTCCCCCGTACTGGGTGACCTCCTCCTCGCTGCCGTCCGGGTAGCGGTGATCGTGCTTCAACCGAAGGCCTTCGTCGGTGCGGGTCAGGATCCAGGTGCGGGAGCGATTCCAGTCTTCCTCCTCTTCGTCGTGGACGTGGACGGGAATCCGGATCTCGTCGGCGTAGCACTGGCGTACGTGCATGACGAAGGGCGCGTCCACCCGCTCGAAGGCTTGTCCGCAGAGCTCGAGGATCGAGCTCCAGAAGGCGTCCTGCTCTGCGGGGAGCTCGTGCTGGGAGTCGGCGAGGAGCTCCTGTTGGGCATGGACCGGTCCGGTCCCGAGGAGGAGGCCCAGGGAAGCGATGACGAGGATGGCGAGACGCATGGGCGAAATGGGGAGGAAGGGAACGATAGCCACGGGCGGAACGGGGAAGATCCTTCCCGGAGGGGTGCGGGTCAACTGCCGTGCGGAATGGGGCCTTCCCATTCTCCTCTGGGGGCTGCAGGAGAACACGTTTGCACTGGGGGTCGAGGGCGGAGTCGTGGTCCGCGACCCCCGCGAGCGTGGCCCGTTACGCCGGCAGACCTGGCCATCCGCGTAGAGCCGGGTGGAGCCCCTTCACACCCGCGGACGCGTCTCTCACTCCCACGGATCGAGCCATTCACTCCGGCGGATCGAGGCCCTCTTGGAAGCGGTCCAGCTTCTCCGGGCTCACCACCTTCCGGCACGAGCCGGTGGTGTTGGTGGGCCGGATTCCGCGGAAGCGGTGGGTCTCCACCATGTCCCGCACCGGGTCGTCCGCCACGCTGGCCGGCACCGCCA
>SKVI01000138.1 GCA_007129525.1 Gemmatimonadota bacterium
GACCCTCTCACGTGGCGCTGGCCGGCGAAACCGGCCTTCTCAGGTCATCCGGGTCCGGGCAGGCGCTCGAGGCGGCTCAGGCGGGACGGCAGGTCGGGTGATGGCGGTGTTCGGAGGGCATGTCGGCTCCCCCCGACAACCCCGCCCTCAGAGCTGTCCATAGCTGATTGGGAACTCTTGATGGGAGTTGGACGCCGTCTGCATGGGGGACGCCGTCTGCATGGGGGACGCCGTCTGCATGGGGGACGCCGTCTGCATGGGGGACGCCGTCCTTAGGGGAACGTCGTTCCTACCGGGGACCTCGTCCGTACGGGGGGCGCCGTCTGCACACGAGGGGCGTCGTCTGCACGGGGGTGAGCGCCGTCCATAGGCGGGGTGGACGTCGTGCGTCGTCCGCGCAGCCCGAACCTCAGCTGTGCCCGGGCCGCCCCAGGCTCACCCGCCCGGGCGCTCCATGGACCTCACCAGCTCGGGGATCTCCTCGTTCAGGATCCGGTGATCCGCGCTGTAGTCGACGGGGACCTCGATGAGGTCCACCCCGGGGGCAGCCAACCGCTCTCGCAGAAGGGGCTCCAGCTCACCTGGCGACTCGATGCGGTGTCCCGATGCCCCGTACGCCTCGGCGTACCGTACGAAGTCGGGGTTGTCGTAGCTCAGCCCGTAGTCGGGAAAGCCCATCTCCTCCTGCTTCCACCGGATCATCCCGTAGGCATCATCCCGGAGCAACACCACAACCAGGTCCACCCCCAGCCGGACCGCCGTCTCCATCTCCTGCGAGTTCATCATGAAGCCCCCATCACCGGTGACGGTGGCCACCGGCCGATGGGGATGAACCAGGGCGGCGGCGATGGCTGCGGGCAATCCGGCGCCCATGGTGGCCAGAGCATTGTCCAGGAGAAGGGAGTTGGGACGGAAGGTGGGATAGTTCCGGGCAAACCAGATCTTGTACATCCCGTTGTCCAGCGTCAGGATCCCGTCTTCCGGCATCGCCCGCCGCACGTCGGTCACCAGGCGCTGGGGCCGCATGGGGAAGTGGTCATCCCGGGAGCGCGGTTCGAACAGCTCCCGGGCCGCCTCCCGGATTCGCGGTACGTGGGAGAAGTCCCAGTGGGCGGGCGCCGTCAGTGTGGACATGATCCGCCGGAAGGAGTCGGCGATGTCGCCCACCACCTCCACCTGGGGGAAATACACCGGGTCCACCTGCGCCGCATCGAACCCCACGTGCACCACCGGCACCCCGTTCTCCCGCTCGCGGTTCTCGCGCCCCCCATTCCGGCCCATGATGAAGGGAGGTTTCTCAACCACGTTGTGACCCACGTTCACCAGCAGGTCTGCCTCCTCCACCGCCAGATGGACGAAGTCGTCGGCGCTGAGGGCCGCAGTGCCCAGGTACGAGGAGTTCCGTTCGTCCACCACCCCCTTCCCCATCTGGGTGGTAATGAAGGGCACCTGGTATTCGTCCACGAACTCGCGAATACGCACGCATGCACGGGCACGGTTGGCCCCGGCCGCGATCACCATGAGAGGCCGGCGTGCCTTCTCCAGCAACTCCACGGTGCGCCGGATTGACAGCCTGTCGGCCACCGGCCTGCGAACCTTGCTGGCAGCGAGCGGAGTCACCCCTTCGATGTCTTCCTGCAGAATGTCCTCGGGGATCTCCAGGTGAGTGGCCCCCGGGCGCTCCTCCCGTGCCAGGCGAAAGGCCTCCCGCACTCTGGCCGGAAGGAAGGCCGGCCCCACCACCTGCCGCGTATACTTGGTGATGGGAGCCATCATGTCCACCACATCGATGATCTGGAAGGCCCCCTGCTTGCTCGAGCGAATGGGCTTCTGACCGGTGAGCATGACCATGGGCATGGCGCCCAGGTTTGCCTGCGCGGCCGCGGTGACCAGGTTGGTCGCCCCGGGGCCCAGGGTGGAAAGACAGACCCCCGGGTCGCCGGTGAGCCGCCCGTAGGTGGCGGCCATGAATCCGGCCCCCTGCTCGTGTCGGGTGACCACCAGCTGGATGGACGACTCCCGGAGGGCCTCCAGCACGTCCAGGTTCTCCTCTCCCGGGACGGCGAAGATGTACTCCACGCCCTCGGCCTCCAGGCACTCTACGAACAGGTCAGCGGCCTTCATGGCAGGGCCACCTCACCACCCCACGAGGAGCAGGAGCCCCAGCAGAATCACAAGGCCCGGGGGGCCCAGAAGCAGGGCGAGAAGCCGGAGATTTCCCGGCCGGTCCCGGGTGCGTCCAAGGAAGGGGGTGGCCCCGGCGACGCCCGCGCACATCCCTCCGGCGAACGTCACCAGGAGAAGGACGGCAAGGGGCACCTGGGTGCGATGCGCCAGGAGGTCCACCTCCACGGACTGGGCATTCCGGACCGCGAACGCCGTGACCAGGAGAACCAGCAGAAAGAGGACGAAGAACCAGAACCGACTGCGGGCGAAGGTGGTCGCGTCTTCTGGGTGTTCGGTCACGGCCGGCCCCGGGGTTCGAGGAGTCGTACGACGCAGCGTCTGGAGGGCTCCGGGCAAGAGTACCAGCGCCGTCCCGGAAGGTTCAACGGCGCCTGCCCTCAGTTTCGGGTCCCCGCACGCACCCCCTCCCGGATCACCTTTCCCCACGCGCCCGGAAAATGCTTCCGAGGCACGCCTCCCACATCTCTCAAGAACCCTTGAAACACAAGGCCCTCTCGTCTGGAACGGCCCTTGCGACTTTGGATCGGCTCGAACCACGACCTGAATCGGAGTGACAAAGCCATGAGAATCCCAATTCGACACATCGCATACGCCCTCATCCTGCCGCTTGTGGTGCTGGTGGCGGCCTGCGACGACAGCGTCGTCGACGCGAACGACAACGACGAAGCCGGCGCCGCACTGGTTTCCGTCTACCTCACCGACGCACCCGGCGACGTGGAGGCGGTCTGGGTCGAGGTAGAGGAGATCTACCTGCAGGGCGGCCCCGACGGCCGGGTCGACCTCCTGGACGAGCCCACGGAGCTCATTGAGCTTACCGCGCTGGTGGGAATCACCCAGCCTCTGCTCCAGGACGAGGAAGTGGAGCCGGGCCCCTACGGCCAGCTCCGTTTCGTCATCGGGGGCGCCGTGCTCGAGGCCGCTGACGGCACCGTCTACTCCAAGGACGGAGCTCAGCACCCCGACGGCCTCGAAGCCACCGGCCAGCTGCAATGCCCCAGCTGCTCCCAGACGGGCATCAAAGTGGTCCTGCAGGGCGATGACCTGGTCATGGAGGAGGGCATGAACGACGTCCTCCTGGACTTCGACGTGACCCAGAGCTTCGGGCGCCAGGCAGGCCAGTCGGGCATGTGGGTCATGCGGCCGGTGATCCACGGCGTGCGCATGGTGGAGATGGGCCAGATCACCGGAACCGTGGCCCTGGCCACCGATGAAGACGACGAGCCCATCGTCTCGATCCCGGAGTGCCCCGAAGGCACCGCCCGCGACCTCGCCGACTTCGTGCCCCTGGCCATCGCGCAGAACCGCACCGACGACGAGGGCGATCCCATTGTCCGGACCGGCGTCACCGCCGCGGACGGCAGCTTCCAGATTCTCGGACTCGCCCCGGACGACTACGACCTGGGCTACATCGACGAAGTCGAATTCACAGGCGCCGCCCTCGAGTGGACCGCCGAGGTCGAGCCGACCTGGGTCGAGGTGGGCGAGGGTGACCAGGTGGAGGGCGTGGCCTTCACCATCACCGCCGCATCGTGCGAGGTGGAGGACGACGGCTGACCTGCACGCCCGACCAACCGGCCCGGGACCTCAGCCGTCGTCTCCGACGACGATGTCGTCCCGGGCCGGCCCCACCAATGCGAAGAGTTCCTCCTGTTCAGCTTCCGGAACCTGGTGGTCCGCCAGCGTCTCGGCGAAGATGACCACCATTCGGTCCCACTCCTCTGCCGATACGTTCAGGCCCTCGTGGGCGGTCCTGAGGTCCAACCCGGTGTACTGACAGGGGCCGCCGGCCAGCTCGCACACCAGGGTGGTCACCTGGAACTTGATGTAGGGTGCCTGCTCAGGTGTCTTCCGCTCGCGTACCGCCGGGTTTGCCAGGATCACCGGGTCGGCGATGAATACATCCATGAAATCGCTGACCACCAGGGAGATGGCCGGCAGCCCCCCCAACCTCTCGTACAGCGTGTCTCCTCCCGGATTGTCCTGGGCGTGGGCCGGCATGGCACCGGCAAAGACCAGAAGAAGAATGACCGGAAGAACCCTCCCGGCTGCCGGAGCGGGGCGAACAGTACGGTGAGTCGACATGCATACCTCCATGGATGGGGTGTGTGTGAACCGTTCACCACGGAAATACGTCCCACCCCTCCGTCACCGGACATCAGGCGTGGCGGCCGGATGCCCGCCCCACCACCACCAGCCATCCCAGCCCCAGCGCCAGGAAGGCCACAGCGAGCCACTGCCAGAAGGCGAAGCTCAGCCAGAAGGGGATGCCCATCTCCCGCCAGGCGGTGTCCACCCACCCCAGGTCCCGCTGATCGAAGTAGAGGGTGATCTGCGTGATCCCCACCGCCACCAGTGGAAGCACCACCGCAAGGGGCGGCCAGACCGAGGCGTCCATGTGACGGATCCGGTGCACGTGCAGGCCCAGCACACCTCCGTAGAACCCCAGGAAGGCCAGAATGGCCAGGCCCTCATGAGCCTTGTACAGGACGGCAGAGAAACGGAGATCCAGCATCCCTTCGATGCCCAGGAGCCCCGCGGCCACGAGTCCCATGCGAAGGGCGGCCAACGAGAGCCGAGGCCGAGGCACCCCTCCCTGGGACAGCTTCCGCTCCAGGTGCGCCACCACGGGCCACAGCAGACACACCGCCACCAGGCCGGAGCCGGCGAGCCAGATGGCGCCTTCGGGATTCCGGCGGTGCGACGCCAGGCGCGAGATCACGGTGTAGACCCAGTCGAAGCCGCCGGGGAAGTGGTGGGCGGCCAGAACCACGCCCATGACCACGCTCAGGCTGGCGGCTCCGAACAGGCGGGTAGCGCCCCGTCTCCCTACCTCGAACATCTCCCTCCCCTCAGCTTCGCTCCGTCCGATCCAGCGCCCGGCGAATCTCCCGGGTGAGGTCCTCCAGGGACCAGGGTTTGGGGACCACCACCACCTCCTCGGCCACCTCGTCGTCCCGGAGCACCTCCCGTCGAGTGAATCCGGTGGTGAGCACGAAGGGAACCCCGCTTTCCGCAGCTCGGATCTCCCGCAGTAGATCGAGCCCGTTGAGCCCCGGCATGTCGTGGTCGGAGAGCACCAGGGAGATCTCGTCCTCGCGTGTCCGGAAGAGCTCCAGGCCGCGATGGCCGTCAGGGGCGGTCAGCACCCGGTAGCCTGCCCGCGTCAGCACCCGCCGGGCGGTGCGTCGAAGGGCCTCCTCATCCTCCACCACCAGGATCGTCTCTCCCGCCTTCGCCTCGAGTATGGAGGGTGGGGCCCTCAGGTCGCCCTCCACTGCCTCGGTGGCCACGGGCAGCCGAATCGTCACCCGGCTGCCTGCGTCCGGCTCGCTGTCCAGCTCCACAGCGCCGTCGTGATCCTCCACCAGCTGCGCCACCATGGCCAGGCCGAGTCCCGTCCCCCGGCCCGCCGGCTGGGTGGTGAAGAAGGGCTGGAAGGCCCGTCTTCGGGTCTCTGCGTCCATCCCTCTTCCCGTGTCCTCGACCTCGAGAACCAGCGCCTGCTCTTCGTGAGAGAGGCGAATTGTGAAGGTGCCGCCCTCGGGCATGGCGTCCCGTGCGTTGGTGGCCAGATTCAGGAGGATCTGCCGCACGGATCGGGGATCGGCCAGGGCCGGGGGCAACTCGGTCGCCACCTCCCATTGCACCTGGATGGTCGACGGCAGGATCCGCCGGAGCATACGACCGATCTGCTCCACCACCGGACCCAGGTGGGTGGGGCGAATGGTGGGCTCTCCCCGTCGGGCGAAGGTCATGAGAGCCCGGATGAGTTCTGCCCCACTCTGGGCCGCAGCCTGCAGGTCCTCCAGGTCCTGCATGGCCTCCTCCGTCCCCTCGATCAGGGAATCCCGGAGAAGCTCGGAGTTGGCGATGACCACCGCCAGGAGGTTGTTGAAGTCGTGGGCGATTCCCGCTGTGAGTTCGCCGATGGTTTCGATCTTTCGCCGCTGGCGAAGCTCCTCCTCCAGTTCCACCCGCCGGGACACGTCCCGGAAACTGAAAACCACCCCCTGGACCTCTTCCGTCTGCAGGAGGTTTCGCCCCACCCCCTCCAGGTGTATCCATCGTCCTTCGGGATGTCGGAAACGGAACTGGATCCGGCTCGTGCGCTCCGGCTTCGCTGTCACCCTCTCCAGCTCGCGCTCCACGGCGGCCCGGTCCTCCGGGTGGACGTCCTCCAGCGCAGAGCGACCCACTCGCGCCTCCGGCGGGGTCCCCAGGATCTCTTCGCTCCCGAGGCTCGAATACACCACCCGACCCGTCTCATCCACCACCGTGACGGCGTCCATCCCCTGTTCGATGAGCGAGCGGAAGTAGGCCTCCTGCTCCGAGAGGGCCCGCTTGGCCTCCTGAAGCTCCTTCAGCCTGGCCGAGAACTCGAGGCGCTGGACCACCGCACGGGCCAGCGGCTCCAGGGTGATGGCGTCGCCCTCCGTCCAGCTCCGGGGCTCCCGGTCGATGGCGCAGAGCGCGCCCACCCGCGAGCCGTCTGCCGTGGTGAGGGGAACGCCCAGGTAGGCCGCCACACCCAGGTCGTCGATGGCCGCATTCTGGGCCACCAGCGGATCTGCTCGGGCGTCGTCGATGGCCAGGTACCGCTCCACACCCAGGGTGTGCTGGCAGAAGGAGTGGGAAAGGGGCGTCTCGCGCTCTTCGGACCACGGCTCGCCCAGTCCCGGGCACGCCTTGAAAAACTGACGGTCCTCGTCTACCAGGGTC
>SKVI01000145.1 GCA_007129525.1 Gemmatimonadota bacterium
AGCTCCTGAACGGTGCCCTCGGGTGCTGCCTCCTCGCCCGTCTCCCCTGATTCGGGAGCGGGGACTTCGTCGAAGATGACCAGGTAGAAGTCCCCAAGCTCGTCGTCGTCGGCCGGCTGCACGCGCACACTCACGTGGACCGTCTCACCTTCAACCTCGAACCGAACGGATCTCGACCGGTGGGCCTCGTTCCGGTCGCGCGCAGCCTGAAGTCCGGCGCGCAGTTCCAGGCGCAGCGGCTCCCGGACCAGGCGGTAGACATCGTTCGTGGGCTCGCCGCTGGGAACCGTCAGGTACCTCTTGGCCCGTGCCGATGAGTGCACAAGAGCGTTGTCCTCGTTCACCAGGATGCTCGGCGGCGCATACCGCTCGACCATCTTCTGGTGGAGTGTGCCGGCGTCGGGAGCTCCCTTGGCCCGCCTCGGAGCGTCGAAGTCGCGGCGGGCGAATCGGGCAGCGGGCATGGAAAAGACCGGCAGGCGCGGCTCCTGCGCGGAAACCTCGCGAGGGTGGTATATGGGGTGCGACTTGTTGGTGCGCCGGAAGAGCTTGGAGTGCTCGATCGTCTCGGCGCTTCCAAGCAACAGGTAGCCGCCGGGCCTGAGCGCGTAGTGGAAGAGCGGGATGATCTCCTGCTGCACCTCGCGCTGCAGATAGATCAGCATATTCCGGCAGCTGATCAGGTCGAGATGCGAGAAGGGCGGGTCCTTCATCACGTTGTGGGGCGCGAAGACGACTGCCTCGCGCACCGCCGGAAGGATGCGGTAGTGATCGTTCTCCCGGACGAAGAACCGATCCAGCCGCTCCGGAGAAATGTCGGCCTCGATGGTATCCGGGTAGAGCCCCTCTCGTGCGGACTGGAGCGAGGCCTCGTGGAGGTCCGTAGCGAAGACCTGGACCTCGGGCGGATGGTCGAGCCGCGATGCGTGCTCCAGGAGCAGGATCGCCAGCGAGTAGGCCTCCTCGCCGGTGGCGCAACCCACGGACCAGGCGCGGACACGGTCCTGCTCGGTCTTTCCCTCAAACAGCTTCGGAATGAGGTCGCGCTCGAGGACCGCGAACGTCTCGGGATCCCGGAAGAAGCTGGTGACCGTGATGAGCAGATCGTCGAAGAACTGCCCGGCCTCGTCGCGGTCGCTGCGGACGCGCTCGGCGTACTCCTCCAGATCCTCGATCTGCTGGAGCTGCATGCGCCGGTGGATGCGGCGCATGACGGTGGCCGGCTTGTAGCGAGTGAAGTCGTGGCCGGTGCGGCCGCGAACGTGAGTGAGGATCTGCAGTACCGCCTGGTGCTCGTTCCGCTCGAAGGCCTTGTCCTCGTCCGATACCGGCACCATGGGTTCGGTCGTGGCGAAGCGGACCATCTCGTCCGGCATCTCGGAGAGGGGCAGCACCCGATCCACGACGCCTCTGGAGATGGCGGTCTGCGGCATCGAGTAGTACTCGGCTTCAGCGGGGTCCTGCGCGATGGTGAGCCCGCCCTTCTCCTGGATCTTCCGCAGCCCGAAGGTGCCGTCGGAGCCCGTGCCGGTGAGGACCACCCCGATGGCCGTCCGGTGGTGCGTCTCGGCCAGGGTCTCGAAGAAGTGATCGATGGGTGCGCGCTGGCTGCGCTCCTCCTCGAGGTCCGAGAGGCGGAGGTGGGTGTCCACCGCCGTGAGATTTGAGCCCGGCGGAATCACGTAGACGTGATCCGGCTCCATCTGGACCGTTTCGGCCACCTGCGTGACCGGCATCTGCGTGTGGGGTTGGAGCAGATCGGCGAGGTGACTCTCGTGCTCCGGTGACAGGTGCACCACGACCACGAAGGCGAGGCCGGTATCGGAGGGCATGCACCCAAACAGTTCCTTCAGCGCCGCCAGCCCTCCGGCAGATGCGCCGATGCCCACGACCGGTAGCAGATCGGAGCGGGCGTCGATGTCGCCCCGGTCCTGTTGAGGTCTACTGCCCAACGACGCCCCCTTCGAGTACTATATGATCCGTTGATTCCGTGGCTCACTCCTCCTGAAATGTCGCTTCGAGGGCATGCAGAAGCAAATCGAAGAGGTCACGAGCGTATCGCCCTACACCCCGCCGTTCAGGGCTCCGTTTCGTCGCTGACGAGGAGGCTTTCGGTGCCGGAGATGATCATCCCAGCGAAAGACGACTGCGGGCAACCCACTACCCCAGGAGGCGTTGGTTACGCCTTTCGGCCATCCGCCGGGCTCTCGATCGTCTTATTGACTCGTGGGAGGATCAGGTACGGATGGTGGGGTAGGAATTCAGCCGGTTGTAGAGTGTCTTCAAGCTGATTCCCAGCTTCTTGGCGGCGCAGGACTTGCTACCGTCCATGTGATGGAGTGTGCGCATGATCAACTCCTGCTCCGCTTCCTGGAGCGACGTGCCCATCGGTACGTGGAAGACCTCATCCCGTTCCCGGGAATCGGACAGAACCTCAGCCGGCAGCGCCTCGGGCAGGATCTCCCTTCCCTCGGACATCAGGTAGGCAGTGTGGATCGCGTTGCGGAGTTCTCGGACGTTTCCCGGCCACGTATGCTCGCGTAGGCGATCCAGGGCCGCCGAGGTCAGAGTCTTCGCGACTCCTTCCTCTGACGCCACCTCGGCAAGAAAGGCCTTCGCGAGGAGCTCCACGTCCTCCAGGCGCTCACGGAGAGGAGGCACCTCGAGCTGGAGAACACTCAGACGATAGAACAGATCCGACCGCAGCCGGCCTTCGCTCTGCGCGCGGGCCGGGGCGTGGTTGGTGGCTGCCACCGTCCTGAAATCCGCCCTCACAAGGTCTTCACCACCGGTGCGGTAGAACGCTCCCTGCTCCAGGACCCTCAGGAGGTTCACCTGAACGTCCACGGACATCTCGGTGATCTCATCGAGGAACACCGTTCCGCCGTGCGCACGCTCGAAGACCCCTCGGTGGCGGCGCTTGGCCCCCGTAAAGCTGCCACGCTCGTGCCCGAAGAGCTGACTCTCCAACAGTGTCGGGGAGAGAGCACCGCAGTTGATGGCCACAAACGGTCCCTCACTTCGTTGGCTCAAGTCATGTAGCTGCCGCGCCACCAGCTCCTTTCCACTGCCCGTCTCCCCGAGGATCAGGACCGGTGCCTGCGCCGGCGCCATACACCGGATGCGACTCTTCAGTTGCCGCATGGCCGGAGCCCTGCCCAGCAGCTTCATCGGGCGGGGACCGAGCTCCCCATCCTCACCGAACTCCGCATCCTCGGGAGGCGGGAGCGGACCCGACTCCCCTTCGGGCAACACGTTGCCGTCAGAGACAGTCCCGTCCAGGAGCTCGGTCACGCTGCTGGAGTCGAACGGTGTGGAGAGTCGAGCGTGGAAGCCCGCCGGCAGCATTCCGTCCACGAGGACCTCGTCCGGCGGATCCACCAGCACCGCAATTCGGCACGTCGGGGTGGCCGGGCCCCAGGGGCCACCTCTTCCTCCGCGGGCTTCGGCGAAGACCACATCGTATTCGCGCCCCGGGAATCGGCGCCGCGCTTCCCTGCAGGAACCCACACTGGCCACTGTCCGCCCGGATTCCCGTACGATTCTGGCCAGGGACACTCGCACCTCAGGATCCCGTAACGCGATCAGCACCGTGTTCATGCTACCATGCCTCCTTCTGGAAACCTCGTAGGGCCCGGGCCCACAGGGGCAGCCGGGTGGTTCAGCCCGTTGCTGATTCCGTCTCCGTCATGTCGTACTCGGACAGTCGGTTGTACACGGTCTTGACACTCACGCCGAGCAACTCGGCGGCCCGGGTCTTGTTCCCATCCATGTGGCGCAGCGTGGTCAGGATCAGTCGGCGTTCCATTTCCTTGATCGTGGCCCCTATGCGCAGTGGGAGCCTTTCGTCTTCCTCTCCGTTGAGCATGCCCTCCATGGTCACCGTTTCTGGAAGGTGCTCGACCTCGATCACCCCGTCCGAGAGCAGGTAGGCTGTATAGATGGCATTGCGTAACTCGCGTACATTTCCGGGCCAGAGATGCGTTTCCAGGGCCTTCATGGCCTCATCCGAGAACTCTCGGGCCTGACCTTCGCGCTGGGTCACCTCCTCAAGGAAGCATCGGGCCAGAAGCGGAACGTCGCCGATCCGTTCCCGGAGGGGGGGAAGAGTCACGCTGAGCACTTTCAGTCGGTAATAGAGATCCAGCCGGAGCTTGCCCTCGTCGATCGCCTCCTCCGGCTTCCTGTTCGTCGCGGCCAGGATGCGCACTTCGACCTGGCGTTCCTCTTCGGCGCCGATACGGAGAACCCGAGATGTTTCCAGGACTCGCAATAGCTTTACCTGGAGTTCGGCGGGCATCTCCGTGATCTCGTCGAGGAAGAGCGTTCCCCCATCAGCCTGCTCGAAGTATCCTCGGTGCGTTCCGGTGGCGCCCGTAAAGCTCCCTCGCTCATGGCCGAACAGCTCGCTCTCCATCAGGCTTGGGGAAATGGCACCGCAGTTGACGGCCACGAAGGGGCCGTCCCGTCGAGGGCTGAGGTCGTGCAACGCGCACGCCGCCAACTCTTTTCCGGAGCCGCTTTCCCCCACGATGAGCACGGGCGCCTTTCGTGGACCGGCGAGCGCCAGACGACGAAAGACTTCCTGCATGACGGGTGACTGGCCCACCAGCGGGCCGCAGCGCCCAGACTCGATCCCCTTCCTCCACTTCCGGATCCGCGCTTGAAGGCCGTGTGCATCGTCCAACTCGCGCACGAGGGCCTCCAGGTGCGCCTGGGCGACCGGAGCGCTGAGAAAGCAGAGGCGTGGGTGCTCGAGCACGTGCTGAGCCGCCGTCAGCGGCCCTTTCGTTGCGACCAGAGCCACCTTACAGCCGCTTCGGACCGCATCGAACAGTTCGAACCCAACGCCATCTCGGAGACAGAGATCCGTGAGGACCAGACCGTATTCCTGATCCTTCAGCCGCTGGACGCCTTCCTCGACCGTGTCCACGCAATCGGCCTGGCGTGAGAGGGTCTCACACATCTCCGCCAGATCGGCTTGCAGACCACTGTCACCGATGGCGATCAGGATCCTGGACATCAGAGTCCTTGTACCGAGATGAACCAGGCGTACTCCCGAGGAACGCGGGACCGGGAACCGTCGGGCATCTGGATCTCCACCCCCGAGTGATCCTGAGTGAGGCACTCGAGTACCTCACCGTCCCGGATGCCGAGGCTGTGGCAATAGTTGCGAACTGTCCCCAGGAGCACGCTTTCGACCTGAACGGCATGGCCTGCCCGGACTACGGCAAGACTTCTTCGCCAAGGCCATTGCGACAGGGTAGACATGGAAGTTTCCGGTTAATGCAGCGTTGCGAGGGACCTATACGTTAAAAGGGAGGGGGTCGTGGCCACTATCCGGAATCCTACGGACGGTGTGGGGGATTTCCCCTACACCGGATACGCTCTGCCCTCGGTCAGGATTACATGCCGGACTGTAGGAGTTACCAGGGAAGCTTCCCGGAATCCGCTCGGTCAGGGGGAGCCAATGCCAGGAAACTCGGGGTCTTCGGGGGTCTACGGTCCATTCGGACGCGAGCTTGCCGATCGCGGTACATGGCTCGCGTTCTTGATTGGGTCCCGCGATACGACGACCGGTCGACCGAGGGGGTCCTATGGAGAGCCTCGAGCGAAAGATCGAGCACAGGGCCACGAATGTAGGTTCCGTCAAGGACACAACCCTGGCGACGTTGTGACCGTGTGGCCCCAGGATGGAAATTAGTTCAAACCCGTCCGCAGATCTTTCCCATCGAAGGAGGACGTGGACCCGGCCGGAGTAGCGCAACCAGGCCTCGGTGGCCTGTTCCCCGCAAGGCCTTCACGCTGCCGCCGGCGAGGGTCGCCCCCCTTGGTCCGGCTGTTGCACTGGATGAGGGGAGCCGGTGAGGCGCCGGTGTCACAAGACCAACGTTCACCCACCACCGAGGTACCGGTCATGAAACACACCACGGACCGAGGCGGGAGCCCTCGCAGGATTCTCTCCGCCAACACATTGCGAGGAACCCAGGTACGCAATTCGGAAGGGGACGACCTTGGGAAGATCGAGGAAATCATGCTCGACCAGCCGAGCGGGAAGGTGGCCTATGCCGTTCTCTCGTTCGGGGGTTTCATGGGGATGGGCGACAAGCTGTTCGCAATCCCGTGGAAAGCCATCAGCCTGGACCAGG
Organism: Gemmatimonadota bacterium; assembly: GCA_007129525.1. Classification (GTDB taxonomy): domain Bacteria; phylum Gemmatimonadota; class Gemmatimonadetes; order Longimicrobiales; family Gaopeijiaceae; genus PWLA01. Next base: position 6,150 of record SKVI01000145.1, read on the forward strand.
AGAACAAACAGGCCATTCTCGACGTGCAGCCTGATGTCCTGGACAACGCTCCGGGTTTCGACAAGGACCATTGGCCTGACTTCGCCGATCCCCAATGGGGCGAGAGCATCCATTCCCACTACAACTCTACGCCGTATTGGGAAGAGGATGCCCGACCCCAGCGTGAGGGGCGCTGAGTTCGCGCTTCGTCGATGGGACCCGCTCGAGCTCGCCTTCACGGCGGGTCTCGAGTCTGATTTCGGAGTGACGAAGGGCACGGGGATTGAGCCGTACGATCTTCGTGATCATGCTGATCATGTCGTTTCTGGGAGGGACAGCAGCCTGAGTGCGATTCCGTACGGGGGGACAGATCGATGAGGCGAGCATGGCACGCAGACCGCTGGGGGTGGGTCCTCCTTGGAATGGCCCTCATTCTCGTAGGTTGTGGAAGGGCTGGCCATGATCAGGCGGTTGCCGGCGTTCAGGAGATTGTCGACGGGTCCGGAGAGATCCCGCTGGGCAGCGGACAGACGGTCCACGTGCCCGAGGAGGTCCTCAACCTCTACCGTGACCGAAGCCACCGGCCGCTCTGGGTGAACGACGCAGGCCTGAATCGTCCTGGCGAAGAGCTTCTGAGCGTGCTCCGGAGCTCGCATGAGGAGGGGCTTCCCGCGGACCGGTACCACGTCGAGCTTCTCGACGGGATGGTCCAGGGCCTCGGGGAAGGGAGGGACGCCGA
>SKVI01000305.1 GCA_007129525.1 Gemmatimonadota bacterium
CGGCCTTCCTTGATCAATGCGGCCTGCCGGTGCACCGGGAGGAAGGCCAGCTCTTCTTCGGTGGAGGGCACCGGGCCGCTCCAGCGCTCCACATCCATGGCCGTGGGCTCGAAGAGGGCGCTGCCGTACTCCCGGTGGAGCCGCTCCAGCAGAGCCCCCGTACCCCCGGGCCAGGCCTGGAAGGTGAAGGCGGGCGGCTCGCTGTTGCCCAGGGGGATCTCGAGGGACCGGCCGAAGGCCTCCCGGGAGGGAGAGGAGGAGGGCGGCGCGGCGGAGAGCCGGGCCCGGAGCTCTGCGGCTCCCAGGGCACCCGGCGCGAGCCCCAACCCGGCGGCGACCCCCGCTGCCAGCTTCACGAAGCGGCGACGGTCCACGCCCGCGGTGATGCCCAGCTCCTGGGCCAGGGCTTCCAGGCGCCGTTCGGCGGCGGTACTGTCGGGGGCCGCGTCCGACGAAGGACTCGCGGAAGGGTTACGGAGAGGATCAAAATCGCGGGACATGGCCGGCTGGGGAACGGGTCCTGGGGCAAGCAACGAAGGAGTCCGTCATTCTACGGGCCCACGCGCCGGATCGAAAGGCGGGGGTGCGAGGACCGTCCCAGGGGTCGCGGCCACGGATCCGGTAGATGGGAACGAACTCGACGCCGAATTCGTCCGGAAAGAACCGGGAGTGGGTGAACCGGTGGAGCTGCTCCGGCCCACCTCCCCTCCGTTTGCTTGGCCAGGACCTGCTCTCTACCTTGATTCTCGCCTCCTGAGGCCGTTTGGATTTTTCGTCTTTTCTTTGGGGTCCCGTCCCTCGCTGAGGGTGTCCCCTTTCTGAGCGTCCGCCTTGAGCGGAAATCCCATGACGAAACCCGGTGACTTTTTTGAGGAACTCAAGCGCCGAAAGGTGTTCCGGGTGGCGGTGGTGTATGCTGCAACGGCGTTCGTGATCCTCCAGGCCGCCGACATCATATTGCCCCGGTTGGGAATTCCGGAGTGGGGGATGAGCCTGGTCGTCATACTGACGATTCTTGGATTTCCCATCGCGCTGACGCTGGGGTGGGCGCTGGACGTGACCCCGGACGGCATCAAGCGGACCGAGGCCCTCCCCGAGGACCAGACCACACCGACCCCACCACTCATTGGAAAGCGCACGGGCACGGTGGCGGCAGGACTTCTGCTGCTCGGGATCGGGTTGAGCGCAGGGTGGTTTCTGAGTCCCGGCACCGCATCGGACCCGGTCGCGGAACCTGTCGGACCGATTGAATCGGCGGCGCCCTCCATCGCCGTGCTTCCCTTCGCCAACCTCAGCTCCGATCCCGAGAACGCCTACTTTGCCGATGGCCTGACGGAGGAGGTCCTGAACTCCCTTGCCCGGGTGCCGGCCCTGAAGGTGGCGGGCCGGACGTCGTCCTTCTACTTCAAGGACCGAAACGAAGATCTGCAGACCATCGGGACCCAGCTCGGCGTGGGCCATCTGCTCGAAGGCAGCGTGCGCAAGTCCGGCGACCAGCTGCGCATCACGGTCCAGCTCATCGAGGTGGCCGATGGCTTCCGCCTCTGGTCCGACGCCTATGATCGGGAGATGGATGACATCTTCGTCATCCAGGACGAGATCGCCCGGTCCATCGTGGATGCACTCCGCATCGAGTTGGGCACCGATGCGGCTGTGACCGCATCGACGACGGAGCATCTGGGGGCCTACGAACGCTTCCTGGAGGCCCGCACCCTCATCGCCGAACGGGGTCCGGCGAGCCTGAACCGGGCCATCGCACTCCTGGACGAGGCGGTGCGGCTCGATCCGACCTTCGCCCCAGCCTGGGGCGCCCTGGCGCAGGCCCACTCCCTGGTGTACTGGTACGACACGAGCATTCCCAGGGAGTCATCGGTGGCCAGGGCGGAGGCTGCAGCCCAGCAGGCGCTGCAGCTCGATCCCGATTTGACCACCGCCCATCAGGTTCTGGGCGATGTCCTGCGTGACCGCTTTCAGTGGCCCGAGGCCGACGCCAGTTACCGCCGTGCGCTGGCCCTCAATCCGGACGACGTGGAAGGCAACTCGCAGTATGCCCAGATGCTGGGTCGGCTGGGACTGGCCGAGCGTGGACTGCCCTTCGCCCGTCGGGCCGCCGAGCTCGATCCCCTCTCCGCCGTTCCCCCGGCGGTGGTCGGACTGTTGCTCTTTCAGTCCGGCGACCGGGAAGGAGGGCTTCGGCAGGTGCAGTACGCCCGCACCCTGAACCCCGGGCTTCTCTTCATCCACCTCATCGAGATGGCCATCCAGCTCGACCTGGGCGCGTTCGACGCCGCCCTTGAGACCCAGCGCATCATGGGTGCCTGGCTGGATACCCACCATGCCGACGACCCCCTTGCTGACCTGTACGAGCGACTGCCCGACCAGACAGGAGACACCGCGGAAATTCCCACGCTGCTTCGTGACAGTTGGGAACAGGGAAGCAGCCACCTCAGCGTGGCCGCCCAGAGCTGGGCGGTGCATTACGGGGATCCCGAGCTGGCCCTGGAGTTGATGCGCACCGAACAACGCTCCGACGGGGCATACGACAGCATCTTCAGTTGGACGCCCTATTTCGCGCCGGTGCGTGACCTCGCCGGCTTCAGGGAGCTCGCGCGCGATCTGAACATGCCCGAGTATTGGCGGATGCACGGCTGGCCAAGTGACTGTCGCCCGCTGGAAGGCAATGACTTCGAGTGCGGGCTGGACCAGGCGCGATGACTCTTCTCGCGCCGCTCCGACGAACTCCAGACCGAGAGCTGTGACGACCACCGAGAAGCGGGGGGTGCGGGGAACCCTGACGGACCTCATCGGGGTCCCCGAGGATCGGGAGACGCTCATCGCCGTCTTCTCGATGATGAGCCTCTTCTTTCTGGTGGTCCTCTCCGTGGGGATCCTCCGTCCGGTGCGAGCCTCCCTGGCTCTCGACGGGCTGGCCGAAGGAGATTTCTACCAGGTCTACCTGGTCAGTGGTCTGGTGATTCTCTTCGTTCCCCTCGTGAACCGGCTCTCGAATCGGTTCGCCTGGCGACGGCTGATTCCGGCGGTGGCGCTCTTTTTTGCCCTGAACCTGGTGGTGTTCCGGGCGGTTTATGTGGAGGGGAGCACGCTCTTCGGCCTGGTCTTCTACGGGTGGTACGACCTGTTCGCCGCCTCCCTGGTCACCCAGTTCTTCATGGTGACCCAGCTCTTCTTTCATGCTCGGCTGGCCAAGCACGCCTACCCGGTGGTCATCGCCGGCGGAGCCCTCGGGGCGACGCTGGGCGGGGGCATCACCGCTTTTTTCGCGAGCCGGCTGGGAACGCCGAACCTCCTGCTCCTGGCCGCAGTACCCATCATCATCTTCTCCTTTGCCGTCCCCTTTGTGTGGGCTCGGGTCCAACCGGATGTGGCGGCGCCGGCCCCGCGGAGGCGGGGGCCTGACCGGTCGGAGGGGGAGGGCTCGCTCGGGGCCATCGTCCGCAACCGGCAGGTCCAGCTCATTGCCGGGTTGGTTCTGGTCACGATCCTGGTCAAGCAGATCGTGGACTACCAGTTCAACACGATCACCAAGGTGGTCTTCGTGGACCGGGACGCGGTGACCGAGATCCAGGGGTGGTTCAACCTGGCCACCCAGTGGCTCCCCCTGTTGGCGCTTGCGGGAATGAAGCCGCTTCTTCGGCGATGGGGTGTCGGTCTCGTGGTGCTGATCCTGCCCGTGGCCATGCTCACCGCCAACGTGGCCCTCCTCGCCTTCTGGGGCATCTGGGCCGCCTTCGCCGCGAAGGGGGCCGAAACGAGCCTCCGTTACTCGGTGGATCGGGCCGGGCGCGAGATCTTGTACGTGCCCGTGCCGGACGAGATCAAGCTGAAGGCCAAGAACTACATCGATGCGGCTCTTGAGAAGGGGGTGGGGAAGATCGCCTCGGCCCTTGTCCTCTTCCTTGTCATTGCGGTGGCCGGCCTCGACTACCGGCAGGTGGCCTGGGTCGGCCTGGGGCTCGCAGGTGCCTGGGTCCTCATGGCCCTGCGGGTTCGGAAGGAGTACGCGAAGTCGCTGGCTCTCTCGGTACAGCACCGGTTTGCCAGCTTTCGCGGGGCCTCCTTCGCCTCCCTGTCGGATCCGGCCACCCTGGAGGCCATCCAGCAGGCCCTCGGGGGAGACCCCCGGCAGATCGCCTTCGCCCTGGACCTCCTGGACGAATCGGCGTCGGGGGACATCGCGCCGCTGGCAGACGAGCTGGAAGCCCTCCTGGACCATCCCGTTGCCGAGATCCGTCACCGGGCCCTGGCCCACCTGGGTCGGATGTCCGGTGCCGGGGACCTGACGGCGATCCGCGGCCGACTTCTGGATCCGGACCCCTCCGTTCGGGAAGAAGCGGTGCGAGCCCTCCATGCCCGATCTGAAGACGCGGACCGGGCGCTGGTCCGGGGCCTTCTGCTCTCGGATCACCCGGAGGTCCGGGCGGCGACGTTGGTGTGCATGGCCCGGGGCGATCTGGACGTAGCCAACGGGGTGTCCCCGCAGGAAATCCTCCGAAGTGCCGGAATGGAGGGAGGGGGGACGAGGGGAGTCGATGCGACGCTCCATCATGCCCCGCGTCCTGGCCCCGATGAGCGGATCGAGCGAGCGTTGGTAGCAGCGGCCCTCCGCCCCCCGGATGCCGTGGAGATCCTGGAGCCCCTTATCGACGACCCCGATCCTCGGGTGGCGGGAGAGGCGCTCCGGAGCGCCGGGATGCTCGGGGACCCCGATCTCCATCCTCGCCTGGTGGCGGCCCTGGGCCGGCGGGAGACCCGGGAGGCGGCCAGAGAGGCACTGGCATCCCTGGGAGCCGAGGGCGTCCCCGTTCTGGTCTGGAGCCTCCTTGACGAGCGGGAGAATCTGGCCGTGCGGCGCCACATCCCCTCGGTTCTTGCCCGAATCCCGTCACCGGAGACTGTCCGGGCACTGATCCGGTGCATCGTGGCCCCGGAGACGGAGCAACTCCTGGATCATCGGGCCGTGAAGGCCCTGAGCAGGCTGCGGGCACGCAACCCGGAGCTGGAGTTCGACCCCGAGGGGGTGGAGCGCCTCATCGACCATTCTCTGGAGGCGAGTGCCCGGTACGCGGCCGCTCGGGCGGCGTTGGACGCCCGATGGCCTGCAGGCGACGATCCCCCCCCGCTCCCGGCACGGATCCTCCGGCAGGCTGTGGATGAGGCATGGGAGGAGCGCCGAGAGGAGGTGTTTCGTGCCCTTGGCCTGCGTTTTCCCCCGGACGACGTCCACCGCTGCTACCTGGCCGTGACGCGGGGCGAGGACGTCCCCAGATCCAACGCCCTGGAATGGCTGGAATCCACCCTGGGGTACCACCTGTTTCAGCGGCTCGTCCCCTTGATGGGCGAGCCGACCGGAAACGGGCAGGACGCTCCGGCATCCGAGGACCTCCCGGCGGTCCTGGACGAGCTGTCTCGAGGGCAGGACCATTGGATTGCCCACCTGGCGCTTCGGACCCGGGAGGTGCTGACTGCTGCCCGGTCCCCGGTTCCCGACCCCCACCGTCCCGGCTCCCCCGATCCCGGCTCCTCCGATCCCGACTTTCACGACCCCGGCTCCCCCGACCCCGACCCGGAAGGACGATTCACGATGAACCTCGTCGAGACCGTGTTCCTGCTTCAGCAGATCGACATCCTCCGCGATGCCCGAACCGATCACCTGGCCCTCCTGGCGACCATTGCCGAGGAGGTGGATGTAGCCGCCGGTACGGCCCTCCTCCGCGAGGGGGAGCCGGGGGAGGGCCTCCATGTGGTGGTCCGGGGGACGGTGGCACTCTCGGGCGCCGGAGGTGATCTTACATTGTCGGATGGAGAGGCCTTCGGCACCTGGGCGCTGATCGACGACGTACCCAGCATGGTGGGGGCCGTCACCACGGAGCCGAGTCGGCTGCTTCGCATCGGCCGGGAGGAGTACCACGACCTTCTCACGGATCACCCGGAGCTGGCCATCGGAATGCTCCAGGGCCTTGCCCGGCGAATCCGCGCCCTGGTGGCCTGATCCCACGAGAGAGGAGACCCTGCGTCATGCCCGATCCATACACACCCTCCGTCGTGGTGGTGGACGACGAGGAGATGGTGGCCACTGCGGTCCGCACCTTCCTGGAGCTGGAGACGTCGTACGACATCCGGGATTTCACCGCGCCTCGAGCGGCTCTCGATGCCCTTTCCGAGCGCCCGGCCGACGTGGTCGTGGCCGATTTCATGATGCCGGATCTGGACGGCGTCGAGTTCCTCCGGGAAGTTCGGGCCAACTGGCCCCAGACGTCCCGGATCCTTCTCACCGGGTATGCCGACGTCCAGAACGCGATCCGGGCCATCAACGAGGTGGGCCTCTATTACTACCTGGAGAAGCCCTGGGACAACGAGCACCTGAAGCTGGTAGTCCGGAACGGGGTAGAGCGATCCACCCTGGTCAACGAACTGGACGCTCGGATCAGCGCCCTGGAGGACGCGAACCAGGAGCTCATGGACGCGCGCGAACGCCTCATCAAGATGTTTCTCTGAAGCCGGAGCGATCGAGATGTCGGACGACGGGGTGTCGACGGACGTGGCAGCAGACGGGACGCTGGCCAGCGCAGTGAACGCCGACCGCCTGGCCACCCTGGGGATGCTCATGGCCGGAATCGCTCACGAGATCAACACACCCCTGGGGGCCCTGGCCAGCAACCACGACGTGGTGAAGCGCTCGCTGGCCCGGCTCCACGACATCCTGGCTGACGATGTGGTGGATGAGCACGAGCTGGGGGAGGTCCGGAAGATCGTCCGGGCCCTGAACGGGACGCTCCGGGTGAACGATCTGGCTGTGGAGCGGGTCCTGGAGCTGGTGGGAAGCCTGAGGAGCTTCGGAGGGCCGGACCGGGCCGAGGTGGACCGGGCCGACGTGACCGAGGGAATCGAGACCGCCCTCACCCTCCTTCGGCACAAGCTCGGCTCCGGGATCCGGGTCGTGCGGGACTTCGAGGACCTTCCGCCCATCGAGTGCTTCCCGGTGGAGGTCAACCAGCTCTTCATGAACCTTCTCCTGAACGCCGTGCAGGCCATCGAGGGGCACGGCGACGGAACGGGGACCATCAGCGTGCGGGCCCGACGCCGGGGGGGAGGGGTCCTCGTGGAGATCCGCGACACCGGCCCGGGGATCGGTCCGGAGCTGAGGGAACGGATCTTCGAACCTGGGTTCACGACCAAGGGGGCCCGGATGGGCATGGGGCTCGGGTTGCTCATCACCCGGCAGATCGTCGAGCGGCATGGCGGGACCATAGAGGTGGACAGCGCACCGGGAGAGGGTGCCCGGTTCTCGGTGTTCCTTCCTCCAACCCTCCCGAGGACTTCATGATCTCGCGTCCAATCCGCACGATGTCGGTTCTCTGCCTCGTGGGCTTTGCCTGCCTCGCCCCGGGATTGGGTGCCTGCAGCCCAGGACCCAACAGCGCGCCCCCTTCGCACGATCCAGCTCCCCCGGACGATCCGGCACCCCACGGCCAGCCTGCATCCGACACCTCCCAATCCCATCCGGACACGACCCTTCTGGGTCTGGGCCCGAAGCACGGTGAGTACGGTCTATGGGCTCGCTTCGACGGCGATACCCTCCGGATCAACTGGATCACCCGGGCCCCCGGACAGGGGCTGCTGGAGGTGGTTGCCGAGGACGGTTCGAGGGCTCCTCCCGGCCGCATTCACTCCACGGGCGTGGCCCACGCGGCGGCGCTGGAGCTGGTCCCGGGCGAATCGGTGCGGCTCCACTACGGCGCAGCGGCCGACCCGGAGGATCGGCACGAGACCACCATCCGCCGACCCCGCGCCGACGAGCGTCCGCCCGTGGGCGTTCAGGGGCTGGACTCGCTCTACGTGATCGGGGACATCCACGGCGAGTACGAGAACATGGTCAAGGTGCTCCGGAACGCGGGACTCATCGACGCCGATCTCCGCTGGAGCGGCGGGACCCATCACCTGGTGGTTCTGGGTGACATGATGTCCCGGGGGGCCCACTCCACGGCGGTCCTCTGGTTCCTCTACCGCCTGGAGCAGGAGGCCGCGGCTGCGGGGGGGCGCGTCCACATCGTGCTGGGGAACCACGAGTTTCTGGTCATCCTCGACGACCTCCGCTACGTCCAGAGCAAGGAGTCGCGGATCGCTGAGCTCCACGGGACCCCGTATCATCGCATGTACGACCCTCGGCATTCGGTGTTGGGCCGCTGGCTCATGACCAAACCGGTGGCCATCCAGGTGGATGACGTGGTGCTGGCCCACGGGGGGCTCGGCTCGGAGTACCTTCCCTACACGCTGGAGGCGCTGGACGACTCGCTGGCGACATGGGTGGCCGAGGAGAGCTTCTACCGCTGGGCCGACGACGCCTATTGGGAGGATCCGGACCTGGTCCTGCCGGTGGACTCAGTGGGCTGGGACCGGCGGCTCGACTTCTTTTTCGAGCCTGAAAGTCCCATCTGGCACCGGGACTATGCTCAGACCGACACCGCGGGCGACGAACTCGACCAGGTGCTGGAGCGCTTCGAAGCCCGGATCCACGTGATTGCCCACACTCCCATCGAGCGGATGCACCAGCAGTACGGGGGACGGGTCATTTTGACGAACACCTTCCCCTTCGCCGCAGAGGTCCTGCTCCTGACCCGGGATCCGGAGGGGCAGGACGGCTGGGCGCGCCACCGAATCGGGTTCGAAGGGCCCCCGGAGCCGCTGGAGACTTTCTTTTGAGCGTGCCCGGGCATCGCCCGGTCAGAAGGTCTGCAACCGCCCCCGGTCGACGTCTCGAAGCAGGCGCTCGATGTTGCTCGCCACGTCTCGGATCTCACGGGCGGTGAGGCCGAACTGAACCCGGTCGTCCTCCGTCCGGATGCCCCGGTTGGCCCCGAGGTTGGGACCCGGCTCGGTGGGCACCAGGTGCTCGTCCACGAGCCGGAACTCGGCCACCACGCCCAGCTCCCGCTCCAGGTCGGCGGGGCGGATCTCTCGGAGGCGCTCGACGGTCCGTGCCGGGAGCCGGTCCACGTGGAGGTGCCGCCACCGGTCTCCCCGGTCGCTCACCTGGCTCCGAAACGCCACGTCGTTGTCCACCGCAAAGACCCGACGGTTCATGGCGTTCATCGAGACGAGGAGATTTCCGTGGTTCCCGTCCTTGTGGTCGATGAGGTGGGTCAGGATGTTTGCGTTCGCGAAGTGGCGGGCGTACGTGTCATCGTATTCAAACGCCACCTCGTCGAAGGGATCCACTGTGTCCACGGCCAGATCCTGGATCCAGTACGACAACAGGAAGAGAACGGATCGGGTTCCCCGGATCGTGGGAGCCCGGGCCGGGGCGTACTCACGGTACTCCTCGATGGCCATGGACCTCAGGACCTGGGGAGGTACCACGTAGTCCCCTTCGTCCAGAAACATGGCCTGGAGCCTGTAGGCGGCCAGCTCGTAGCGGGGCTCGTTGTTGAAGCCCTCTCCCGGGGGCGCCACCGGCTTCCAGTGAGCTTCCATTTCCGGCTCCCCGTCCCGTCCGCCCAGCACGACCCTTCGGCTGCGGTCTTCCTCCAGGGGACGGCTGCGATCGATGGCGAGGATCGTGAGCTCCGGCGTCCGAAGCCGCTCCTCGATGTACTCGACCGGATAGAGGATGTTGGTGTCCTGGGCTCCGGCGGGGCTGTGGCCCAGATGGAGGCCGACGGCGAAGGCCAGTGCGAACTTGAGGAGGTGATCGGTGGCGCGGCCGGGCGGGCCGAAACGCGGGGGCGAGACCAGCACGAGCACCTCCTGACGCAGGACGTGGGACCGGAGATCGCTCCTCCCCGAAAGGGAGGCCGAACCCTCAAGTTAGGTGACGGCACCTCCCGGGCGCCAGGACGCCCGGAGCCTTCGCCTTCTCACCGCTCCTGGTGCCACGCCTCCAGGACACGGGCCTCCTCCTCCGCGGAGGGTCCCGCGCCCAGCTCCTCTCCGGCGGCGCCCCGGGCCTCCTCCCACCACTCCAGGGTATCTCTGGCGGTGACGGCGAGGGGCCGGAAGGTGATCCCCGCCTCCAGCGCCCTGCGGTTGTCGATGCGGCCGTAGTTCAGCCAGTCCCCCTCCGGCGGCCGCCACCCGGGAATCTCCGATCCGCCCCGGAGCCCGTGCTCCTCCAGGAAGGCCCAGTCCACCCAGGTGAACTCCACCGGGCTCGAGGTCATGGCCCGGACCCCGTAGAGGAACTCGGCCGAGCTGAGGGGAGCCGCCGGCGCCTCCGGGTTGAAGGCGCCCGTGGTGCCTTCCTCCAGCAGATGCACATAGAATTCGGCCAGGTCTCTCACGTCCGAGTACTGGACGGGATCGGAGGGGTCGCCCGGCGCGATGACCTCTCCCCCACGGTGGATCCGGACGTACCAGTAGGTGAAGCGGTCGGTGCGGTCTCCCGGTCCGGTGATGATGGGGGGGCGCACGATGGTGGCACCGTCGGGAAAGGCCTCCTCCACCTCCCCCTCGGCCAGGGCCTTCAGGGGGCCATAGCCCGACCACTCCTCCTCCGGCACGCCGGGGACCCCGATGGGCGCGTCCTCGTCCATGGTGGGGTGGGTGTAGTCGGTGTAGACGGCCCGGGTCGAGGTGAAGAGGTACTGGTCCGCCGAGTCCCGGAGGAGCCGGGCGGTGGCCCGGACCTGGTCCGGCGTGTATCCGCTGTTGTCGATGACGGCGTCCCAGCGCCCGCCCTCCAACGACGAGATGTCGTCGTTGCGGTCGCCGATCCGGAGTTCCAGATCGGTGAAGAGCTCGGGGAAGAGCCGGGGCTCGGTGCGACCCCGGTTGAAGAGGGTCACGTCATGGCCCCGCTCCAGGCAGCGTCGGACCAGGTGGGGGCCGATGAAGCCGGTGCCTCCGAGAATCAGGATCCGGAGCGGGGAGCCGGGGGGCCTGGACCGGGAGGGCGAAGCGGAATCGGGGCGCAGGGCCAGGATTCCCTCTCCCAGCCCGACGGCGCCGCCGCCGAGGATACCGCTGCTCAGAGCTCCGCCGGCCAGCGCCGACTTCTTCAGAAATTCTCGTCGTGTCGTCACGTGTCCCCGTTCTCCATGGTTTCGAAAGGGCTGGGAGGCGATTTACCGGCGGAGGCCGGAACCGTCGAAGGTGATCAAGAATAGGGCTCCGGCCCGCTTCTGGGCAAACCCGGGGAGTGCCCGGGCCACCTGAGACGGAACGTATCGGGGTGCTTCGAGGTTTTTAGGATCAAGACCGGGGGCGAAGTTCGGCCCCTTCACCCGCATTCATCGAGGTCTGGCTATGTACCGCTTCCTGGGGCTCTTCACCCTCCTGGCCGCGTTGGCGGTCGTTTTTCCACCCATGACCGAGGCGCAGTACTTCGGACGCAACAAGGTCCAGTACGACGAGTTCGACTTCAAGGTCATGGAGACGCGGAACTTCAATATCCACTTCTATCCGGAGGCGGCTCAGCCCATCGAGGACGTGGCCCGGATGTCGGAGCGGTGGTACGAACGGCTGGCCCGGATCTTCGAGCACGACCTGGGCGAGCGGCGGCCCCTCATCTTCTATGCTACCCATCCCCACTTCCAGCAGACCAACGTGCTCCAGGGCACGGTGGGTGAGGGGACGGGAGGTGTGACGGAGGGCCTCCGCGACCGGGTGATCATGCCCCTGGGGGTCTCCCACGCCGACACCGACCACGTCCTGGGCCACGAGCTGGTCCACTCTTTCCAGTTTGACATCGCGGGACGCCGCGGCGGCATCCAGGGCCTCATGCAGTTGCCCCTGTGGTTCGTGGAGGGCATGGCGGAATACCTGTCCCTGGGCGGCGAGTCCACCCACACCGGGATGTGGATGCGCGACGCGGTACTCCGGGACGAGTTTCCCACCACCCGCATGATGACCCGTGACATGCGGCGGTACTTCCCCTACCGCTTCGGCCACGCCTTCTGGGCCTACATCGGAGGCACGTACGGCGACCAGGCGGTGAGCGAGCTTCTGAGGCGGGCCACGCGTACCGGCTGGAACGCTGCCTCCACGGAGGTTCTGGGCGTGCCCGCCGACACCGTTTCGGCCCAGTGGAAGCGGGCCGCCGAGGAGCACTACGGTCCGCTCATGGAAGGCCGGACGCCCCCGGGCGAGGCAGGGGCCCTGCTCCTTTCGCCGGAGACGGGAGCCGGCCATCAGAACCTGGCGCCCTCACTGAGCCCTGACGGCCGGTACGTGGCGTTCCTGTCGGAGAAGGACCTCTTCACCATCGAGCTCTTCCTGGCCGACGCCCAGACCGGCGAGATCATTCGCCGGATCACCAGCGCCGTACGGGATGCCCACTTCGACGCCATCCGCTTTCTGGATTCATCGGGCGGCTGGTCTCCGGACGGCGAGCACCTGGCGGTGGCCGTCTTCGCTGAGGGACGAAACAAGATCCAGCTCTACCGCACCCGGGACGGCCGACGTGATCGCCTCCTGACCGTGCCCTCGGAGATTGGAGAGATTCGGGGTCCCGTGTATTCGCCCGACGGAAACCGGATGGCCTTCTCAGGGAAGGTGGAGGGGCGAACCGACCTCTTCATCAAGGAGCTGGAGAGTGGGGAAGTCACCCGCCTCACCTCGGATCGCTACACGGCCCTGCAGCCCACCTTCTCGCCGGACGGCCGTCGTATCGCGTTCGTGACGGACAGGGGCCCGGAGACGGACTGGGACCGCCTGGTCACCGGCCCCCGGTCCATCGGGATCTTGCACCTGGAGACCGGAGAGGTGGAACGGCTGGCGCCCCTGGACCGGGCCGACCACTGGAATCCCCAGTTCACGCCGGATGGCCAGGGGCTCTACTTCCTGGCCGACCCCGACGGCTTCCGGGACATCTACCGGGTCGACCTGAATTCGGGCGAGATCTGGCAAGCCACGCGTCTGGCCACTGGAGTGAGCGGGATCACCGCGGCCACGCCGGCGCTTACCGTGGCCCCGGAGACCGGGAGTGTGGCCTTCTCCGTGTTCGACGGGGGTGAGTACCACATCTACGGGTTGGACGCCGCCGAGGTGGAGGGCGAGGAGATTCTCGCCGCCGAGGTGATGGCGCTGGAGGGACGACGGCTTCCAGGCGCCCCGGGTTCCGACGAAGGGCGGGTCGCCCCTCTGCTGGCAAATCCGGACATCGGCATGCCCGAGCCCGAAAGGCACCGGGCCGCCGACGCCCCGGACTTCGAGTCCCGGCTGGGGCTCGAGTGGATCGGCCAGACCAGCGTGGGCGTGGGGCAGGACCAGTTCGGCACCTTCCTCGCCGGAGCGGTCGCCGCCCAGTTCTCCGACATGCTGGGCAACCGGAACCTCTTTGCCGCCATCCAGGCCCAGGGCGAGATCCAGGACATCGGGGGCCAGGTCTTCTACCAGAACGTGGAGAAGCGGTGGAACTGGGGGCTCGGGGCGGCTCACATCCCCAACCGTTTCGTGCGGAGCGGCTTCGCCCAGGATCCCGACACGGGCGACCAGCTCTTCATCCGGGACATCCTGCGACAGCGGGTGACCCAGGCCCAGGGAATGGTCCAGTATCCGTTCTCGTCCATTCGCCGTGTGGAGTTCACCGGAGGCTATACCCGCTACGATTTCTCTGGTGAGCGGGACATCTTCACCCTGGGCCCCGGTGGCCAGATCGTGCGTCACGAGGAGGAGAGCCTGGCCTCGCCCGATGCCCTGAACCTGGGCCAGGTGTCGGCGGCCTTCGTCCAGGACAACTCCTTCATGGGCTTCACCTCACCCATCCGAGGCTGGCGCTCCAGGGTCGAGCTGTCCCAGACGGTGGGGAGCGTCGCTTTCACCCAGGCCGTGGCGGACCACCGACGCTACTACTCCCCCAGCACCCACCTCACCCTGGCCGTTCGGGGCATGCACGTGGGTCGCTACGGGCTGGACCAGCAGGATCAGCAGGTCATCCGGCCCTTCTTCCTGGGATGGGAAACCTTCATGCGCGGGTACTCAACCCAGTCGTTCGAGATGGGCGAATGCACGCCCGACCCTCAGGGAGGGTGCCCGGAGTTCGACCGCCTGGTGGGGCAGCGGCTCGGGGTGGTGAACGTGGAGGCCCGGGTGCCCCTGCTGGGGACCGATCGCTTCGGCCTGTTCAGCTTTCCCAGTCTGCCTACCGAGCTGCTGGCCTTCGCCGATGCCGGCGTGGCGTGGAGCGCCGGAGACGGGGCCGAGCTTCGCTGGGAGCGGCAGAGCACCGAGCGGATCCCCGTCCTGAGCACCGGGGTGGGTGCCCGGTTCAACCTCATGGGCGCCCTCATCGTGGAGGTCTACTACGCTCGCCCCTGGCAGCGACCCGCCCGGGGATCCCACTTCGGCTTCAGCTTCACCCCGGGTTGGTAGGCTACGGCCAGGGCAGGGGCACTACCGGGTAGCGGGACCGGTTTCCGGGCTCGTCGTCGCCGGCAAAGTAGCGCTCCAGGTCCCGGAGCACCGTGGCCCGGTGGGCCTGCTCCTCCGCCGTCCCGCCCGAGGCGGCGGCGAGGGCGTCCCGCAGCTCCACGAGCTCGGCCTCGGCCGCCGCCCGGACCTCCGGGGTGGCCTGGCTCTCTCCGGCCCGGTCCAGGAGGGTGTTCAGCACCACTCGCTGGACCACCCGCTGTAGCGCCCGATGGTGGGGATCATCGGCTCCCTGGGCGCCCCAGCTGCGCTCCACCACCCGACCCGTTACCTCTCGCAGGGAGGGGCTCTGGAGGCCCTGGGCGTGGAAGCTGGCCACCCGGGCCAGCCGCTCCCGGTGCAGGAGCCCCTCCACCACCTCCGTGGCGAGTCCGCCCGCCAGGGTGAGGGGATCGAAGGCGGTGCCGGCCTGGGTGGGGATCCAGGTGTCGGATGTGGTGCTCCCATACCCCGACGGCGGGATCATGTCGGGAACCCGGTCGGGGATGGCCAGCGCCGGGGGCTCCAGGGCGTCCAGGACCATCTCCAGCGCCTGGCGCTGCTCGGTGGCGGGGACGACGCGGGTCGGGTCCTGGCCGTCACCCCGCAGGGCGTAGGTGAAGTCCATCCCCCCCACGTACTTGATGACCCCCTCCAGCGCATAGCGGTGGTGCAGGTAGACATGGGCGAAGCGCTGGTTCAGGAGGCTCATGGGCTCACCCGGGTCGATGGCCGTCTCGTCGAACCGGTCCACCAGGAGCTCCCGGACCCGGGTCGTCCGCTCCAGCGCCTCCAGCATCGTGCTTCCCTCCACCCACTGGGTGGCCCCGGGAATGGACCCGGAGGATGCGGCGTGCCCGCCGGTGATGAAGCGGAGCCCCTGGTCCAGGGCGTCCTGCACGATTTCTTCCAGCCCCTGCCGTTCGGCCTCTTCGTCTGGATACCAGGTGTAGGCGTACCGGACCGCCAGGCTGTCCCAGGCCCCTCCGCCGTCCCGGTACGCCTGGGAGAGGTCCAGTTCGCCGGCGGCGTCCAGGTCAATGAGGGGGGCCGGATAGTCCATGACCGAGGAGCGGCCCTGGGTGGCGGCGATGAAGTTGTGGGCCAGTCCCACCGTGTGGCCGATTTCGTGAGCGGTGTGCTGCTTGCGCCGGGCCATGGTGAAGTCCTCGGCGCTCACGTTCAGGCCACCGGGACCCGCCGCGGGTCGCAGTCCCGCGTAGATGTTGTAGTTCACCAGTGAGCGGTGTGAGTCCATCCGCACCACCGTCTTCAGAATCTCACCGGTGCGAGGGTCCCTGAACGACGGCCCCACCGAAGGCCCGGCGCTGCGACGGTGGACCCAGTAGATGATGTTGTAGCGGGCGTCCAGCGGATCGACGCCCTCGGGGAGGTCCCGGATCTGGAAGGCGTTACGGAAGCCCGCCGCCTCGAAGATCTCGTTCCACCACATGCCCCCTTCGATAAAGGCGCTCCGGTACGGCTCCGGGATTCCGGGGTCCATGTAGTAGACGATGGGCTCCACCGGCTCCACCAGTTCACCGGCCAGGTAGGCTTCCGGGTCCGAAGGGACGAGGCGCCAGCGGGCGGTGTGGCGTTCCCGGTAATCGCCGTCGATGCCCTGGGCGAAGTTGAAGAAGGTGGTGGCGAAGAGGCCGGCCCGGCCGTCGGCCCGTCGGGGGCGGAAGTCGGTGTCGTCGGGAAGCTCAACCAGGGAGTGGTGCTGCTCCATGGTCACCGCCGATCCGTCAGGCGCCACCTGGCTCACCTGCCCGCCCGGCGAATCGGACGTGAAGGTGAGGACGGCCCGGATCTCGGTGTTCAGGGGGAAGGCGCCCGTGTTCTCGTGGCTGATCCAGCTCCGGTCCCGTTCCAGGCGGAAGGTGCCCTGGCCGGCCCCCTGGACCCTCCGGGCGATCCCGAACACGTCGCTCATGAAGAAGGAGGTGGCGTCCACCACCAGGTTCGAGTCCGCTTCGTCGCCCTCGTCGTCCTCGTCGTTCTCGATGGGGAAGGCCGCCACCACCGAGATGGGAAACGACTCCCGGACCGAGCGCTCCAGCTCCGTGTCGTCCCCCAGGGCGCGTACGCTCCAGTTGTCCCGGACCAGGAGCACCCGATCTCCCCGCCGCTCCAGCCGCATGACGGCCTCCATCCCCACCTGACCCCGATCCAGGAGAGGCTGGCCGGCGCCCAGGCCGGTGGCCAGGGTGTTCATGTAGAGGAAGTCGGTGCCCAGTCGCTCCTGGGGAATCTCCAGGAGGATCCGATTTTCGGTTTCGTCGATCCTCACGCCCAGGAAGGGGTCGTCAGCCGTCGTGTCCGGGGCCAGGGCAGCGAGTCCCGGCGCCAGGAGCAGACCCGGTACCAGGAGAAGGACGAGGACGACCCCGAAAGAGGCGGTGGGCATCGATGAAGGGAGAAGCGAACGTCGCACGTGGGAACACTCCGGTCTGGGGGTGAAAGAGCGACGCTAAGAGTACAGGACGGGCTGCGGCCTCGCCAGCAGGCCGGTATTCCAGCTCAGCGATTGCCCCAGCCCAGTCCCTGTACCCGCTCGAACTCCGCGATGGCGTTGATGTGGTTGATGGTGGCCTGGAGCTCGGAAAGCCGCATCTGGGTCAGGTTGTCCTGGGCCGCGGCCACCTGGAAGTTGGTGGAGGCCCCCACCTGGAATCGGGTCAGCTCGGCTTCGACGCTCCGCTCCGCCGCCTCGCGGCTGCGTCGGGCGGCTTCGAGCTGCAGGAAGGTGTTGGAGACCGCCATCCCGGCATTGGTCACCTCGGTCCGGATGGCCAGCTCCTGCGCTGCCATGGCCATGTCGGTCTGTCGGAGCTGCAGGCGGGCCTGCTCGAGGTTCAACTCCGATGCCCGGGTTCCCAGCGGGTAGCTGAAGTTGAGCGACACGTTGAAGGTCGGGGTATCGAGACTCCCGATTGAGGAGAGTGCGTCTCGGTAACCACCCGACTGGACCAGCTCCGGCGAACCGCCCAGGCCGTCGCGGTCGAAGAGGTCACCCCCCACGCCCTGCAGCGAGTACGAGGCCGAGAGGTTCAGGTTCGGGCGCACGTTGTCCCGGCTCACCTCCAGGTTCATCTCCGAGATCTCTCGCTGCATGGTCTGCTGGAGCACCTCGGGACGATTGCCCAATGCCATCTCCACGGCGGCCTCGATGTCCACCTCCCGTTCCACCACCTCCGGGAGGTCCACCGGATTGATGGTCTCCTGGAAGATGGCGTCGTCGGATCCGCCGGCCACGAGCTGCTTGAAGTTCCGCTCCTGGGTACGCCACTGGATCTCGGCGTTCAGGAGGGCCTGCTGGGCGCTGGCCACCTGCGCTTCGGCCTGCGCCAGCTCCATTGGGACCATGGTGCCCTGTTCCACCCGGATCCGGTTGTTGGCCAACAGCTGCTCGGCCTGCGCCAGGTTGCGCCGCTGGATCTCGATCTGTTCGATCTGCGACCGGAGGTTCCAGTAGGCCGTTCTGACGAGCGCGGTGATGTCGTCGATCTGGCTCCGGAGCTGGACGTCGGAGATCTCCCGCTGCACTTGCTGGGTGCGGACCTGGTTGCGCTGGGTGTCGATGCGCCGTCCCGCCAGGAGGGGCTGGGTGTAGCTGAAGCTCAGGTTGGAGTTGTAGTTGGGGTTGCGGGTGGCGAAGACGTTGTCCGTGCTGGTTCGGGCGTTGTTGAAGCTGGCGCTGAGCTCGCCGCCGTACCACGGCAGGGGCTGGCTCAGCCCGAAGTTGAAGGTGTTCCGGTCCGTGGTGATCTCCCTGCCGCCGTCGAGCTGGCTGGTGGACTGGTTCGTGGAGCTGTTGTGCCCGACCGTGGCGTTGAACGAGGGGTTGAAGGCCGCTTCGGCGGCCCCCAGGGAGTAGGCCTGGATCTGCGGGCCAAGACGGGCGCTCTGCACATCGAGGTTGTTCTCGAGCGCCCGGTCGATGGCCTGCTCCAGCGTCATGGCGCGGAGGATCGTACCGGGCTCCACCGGCGGCTCGGCCACCCCCACCTCGTAGGGAATGTGCTGGAGGATCGTGTCGGCGTCGGCGTCCTGAGCGCTCAGGCCGTGGGGGAGTCCCAGGACCACGGCCGCCAGCATGAGGCCCAGGAGCCGGAGTGGGCGGGAGGATGACGTGTCGGTGGTGGAGGTGTCGGTCGTGGAGTGGTGTGTCGCCATCATGGGTCCGGATCAGGAGAGGGTTCGGGATAGATGCCGGATGTCCAGCGGTAGTCGCCGGGCGCCCAACGTGAGGGCGTCCAACTCCAGGGCGCCCGCCGGGTCTGGGAGAGGCGCCGGGGACGGCCGGCGTTAAATTTCAGGCCGCCTGGATCCGGCCCCCACCGCCCAGGAGGCGGAGGCCGTTCAGGACCACCAGGAGAGTGCTTCCCTCGTGGGCCACCACCGCCAGGGTCAGGGGGATGCCCACGGTGGATGCGGCCACCACCAGGAGGGCCATCCATACCACGCTGAACCACACGTTCTGCCGGACCGTTCGGCGGGAGCGGCGTCCCAGGCGGAAGAGGTAGTCCACCTTGTCCAGCTCGTCACTCATGAGCACCACGTCGGCGGTCTCGATGGCCACATCCGTGCCCGCCGCGCCCATGGCGACCCCCACCGAAGCCGCCGCCATGGCCGGAGCGTCGTTCACCCCGTCGCCCACCATGGCCACGCCCCGGGAGTCTCGGGCCATTTCGCGGAGGATCGCCACCTTCTCGTCGGGGAGAAGGCCGGCCCTGGCCTCGTCGGCGCCCACGGCCCGGGCCACCGCCTCCACCGCGCCCGGGTGGTCACCGGAGAGGATGATCACCCGGCTCACACCTTCCTCCTTCAGCTGCCGGACCATCTCGGCGGCACCGGGGCGGATCTCGTCGCCGAAGGCCATGGCCCCCCGGAGGCGGGACCCGATGCCGGCCAGTACGATGGAGCGGCCCTGGGAGGCCTGGTGGGCGAGCCATGGCTCCAGGGCCTCGGGCACCTGGGCCGAGTGCCTGCGGACCAGGCTCCGGTTCCCCACCCAGCAGACCTCCCCGTCGATGCGTCCCACCACGCCCTCTCCTGCCAGGGCCCGGAAGTCCTTCACCCCCGGAAGCGCCAGGTCCGCCTTCCCGGCGGCATCCAGGACGGCTCGCGCCAGGTGGTGCTCCGAGGCGGACTCCACCGCGGCCACCGTTCGGAGGAACCCGTCAGCGTCCACCCCGTCGGCGGTCCAGGTGGCCAGGAGCCGCGGTTCTCCCACAGTGAGGGTTCCGGTCTTGTCCAGGGCCACCACGTCCACCGAGCCCGCCAGGTCCAGAATCCCTCCGCCCTTCAGGAGCACGCCCCGGCGCGCGCCGTTGGCAATGGCCGAGAGAACCGCCGCCGGGGTGGAGATGACCAGGGCGCAGGGGCTGGCCACCACCAGCAGGGTGATGGCTCGGTAGACGGCGTCGTTCCAGTCCATTCCGAAGCCCAGGGCGGCCACGACCGCCGTCAGCGTGCTGGCCCCGACGACAGCCAGCGTGTAGGGATGAGAGAACCGGTCGATGAACTCCTGGGCCGGTGCCCGCTTCTCCTGGGCCTCCTCCACCATCCGGACGATCCGGGCCAGCATCGTCTGGTGGGCGGGGCGCGTGACCTCTACCGTGAGCACGCCGCCTCCGTTGATGGTTCCGGCGTAGACCTCGTCTCCCTCTTCCTTGGTCACGGGAATGGCCTCGCCGGTGATGGCCGACTGATCCACCTCGCTTCGGCCGCCGTCTACCCGGCCGTCGGCGGCGATCCGCTCGCCGGGGCGCACCCGGATCCGCTGGCCCGGCTCCAGGTCGGCGGCGGGCACCCGGCCCTGCTCCCGTCCCTGGGCGTCTACCAGCGTCGCTTCTTCCGGGTGCAGGTCCATGAGGGCGCCGATGGCCCTCTGGGTTCGACCCAGCGCGTAGACCTCCAGGGTGTTGGAGAGGGAGAAGAGGAAGATGAGGATGACCCCCTCCAGGGGCTGGCCCACCGCCGCGGCACCCAGGGCGGCCGCGCCCATGAGGAAGTCGATGGAGAGGTGTCCCAGCCTCAGGCTCGCCAGGGTGGCTCGGACAATGGGTCTTCCCCCCACCGCGTAGGCGATCCCCAGGGGGAGCCACGCCCAGGGAGACGGCTCGTCCGGGATCCAGGTGAGGAGGGCGCCGGCCACCATTCCGGCGGATACCACCAAAGTGATCCGCAGGTAGCGACGTGCCTGAGAGGAGGAAGAGTTGGACATCGCTGAAAGATAGGGTCAGGGCGTCAGGACGTGGGTCCGGATCCATTCCCCGAAGAAGGGATCGGAGGGCGTAGCGGGACCGGCCAGCGAGAGGTGTCCCTTTTCCCGGAGTATCTGCACGGCCTTGGTGATGGCCGAACTCACCGGCAGGTCGTACTCCAGCGAGGCGTGCCGGCTGTGCAGTTGCTCGACGCCGGCGGCCACCGCCCGGAAGACCGCCCGCTGGTACGGGGGAAGCCCTTCCCAGAGAAGCTCGTGGGCCGGAGCCGACTCCCGGACCAGGTCGGCGAACGCGTCCCGGACCAGGGTGTCGTCCACGCGTCCCCGGGACAGGCCCCTCAGGTAAGCGGCCCGGGCCAGTCGGACCCGGTGGCCCGTGCGAGGCCCGGCCCGGTCCACGAGAGTCCGCACCACGGACGCGTCGACCTCCAGCCCGTGATCGCGGAGCCGGGCTCGGATCCAGGCCGCCATCTCTTCCCGGGGAAGAGGATCCAGGTGCACCCGCTCCGCGAGCTCCCGGGGCAGGACCGGGTCGCGGTCGGGTGCGGGAGATGCGGTGAAGATCCAGGACAGGTGACGGGTTTCGGCTACCAGCTCGCCCAGGAGTGAGGAGTCACCGGTGGCTCCGGCATCCTCGGTGAACCCGGGTACCGGACGGTGGACACGGTGAAGGGCCAGGACCGTGGGAGACGGATGCGTGGCCGCCATCTCGTCCAGAAACAGGACCACGTCCCGGAGGTGACGAGATGCCTCACCCGGACGCAGCGCCACGCCCCGAACCGTGAGCGTGAGGTGGGAGTCGCCCTCGGAATCCACGATCCGGGGCCGCAGACCGGCAGCGGTGAGCATCTTCTGCAGGCGGGAGCTGCGGGGCCACTGCGGCGACACGCGGGCCACGAG
>SKVI01000154.1 GCA_007129525.1 Gemmatimonadota bacterium
TCACCGCGGCATGCCACGCCTGGTGCGACGCGGCGTGGGTGAACTGGTACGGCCCCACGCAGTCCCCGGCTGCGTAGATGGTGGGAACCCGGGTCTGAAGGTAGCGGTTGGTGTCGATCCGACCGTCCTTCACCTCCACGCCCACCTCCTCCAGGCCAAAGCCTTCCACCCGAGCCTGCCGACCCACCGCCACCAGAAGGGTGTCGAAGGAGATCCGGACTGTCTCGCCCTGGTGCTCAGCCAGCGCCACCTTCTCTTCCCCATCCACCTCGAAGCCCGTGACCTTGTGCCCGGTCAGGACCCTGACTCCGTCCTGTTCCAGCTTCTCCTCGATGAGCTCCGACACCTCGGGATCCTCCATGCTCAGCACCCGGTCCAGCATCTCCACCTGGGTCACCTCCGCCCCCAGGCGCTGGAAGGCCTGGGAGAGCTCGCAGCCGATGGGGCCTCCACCCAGCACCAGGAGCCGTCCCGGATCCTCGCGCAGCGACCAGATGGTGTCGGAGGTGTGGCACCCCACCTCGTCCAGGCCCGGAATGGGGGGCACGAAGGGCCGGGCTCCGGTGGCCACCACGATATGTCGGGTAGTGAGGGTTCGACCGTTCACCTCCACCGACCATGGACTTGTGATCCGGGCCTCACCCTTGATCACGTCCACGCCAAGCCCCTCGTACCGTTCCACTGAATCGTGGGGTTCGATATGGGAGATGACCCGCTGCACCCGGTCCATGACGTCGCCCATCTCCACCTCCGCCGAGGCGTCGCGGAACCCGAACGCCTCGTGTCGCTCGATGTCCGAGGCCAGCTTCGCCGATCGGATCAGCGCCTTTGACGGAACGCACCCCGTGTTGAGGCAGTCACCCCCCATCTCGTTCTTCTCGATCAGCGTAACGCTGGCCTTCACCGCAGCCGCGATGTAGGCCGTCACCAGCCCCGCGGAACCGGCGCCGATGACCACCAGGTTCCGGTCGAAGGACCTGGGCTTGCTCCACCCCTTCAGCACCTTCCGCCGCCTGACGGCCCGGGCAATCCAGCGGGCAATGAATGGAAAGACCCCCAGGAGCACGAAGGCGCCGATGAGCTGGGGAGAGAGAATTGCGTCCAGCGAATCGATCTGGGCGATCTGGGTCCCGGCATTCACGTACACCATGGTCCCCGCCAGCATCCCCACCTGGCTCACGACAAAGAAGGTCACCGTCTTCATGGGGGTGAGCGCCATGACCAGGTTCACCACGAAGAACGGAAACGCCGGCACCAGCCGGACGAGGAAGAGATAGAGGGCCCCGTCCCGCTTCACACCCTCGTTCACCGCCTTCATGTAGCGGCCGAATCTCCGCTGCACCCAGTTCCTCAGGAGGAAACGGGCCACCAGAAAGGCCAGGGTGGCCCCGATGGTGGAGGCGAAGGAGACGATGACCGTTCCCCACAGGAGCCCGAAGATGGCCCCGCCCACCAGCGTCATGATGGCAGCTCCCGGAAGGGACAGTGCCGCCATGACGATGTAGACCCCGGAGTAGATTCCGACGGTCAGCGCCGTGTTGTCACGGTAGAAGGCATCAATGGCCTCCTGCTGGCTCTGGAACCACTCCAGGGTGAAGTACTGCCCCAGGTCCAGGGCAAAGAAGGCGACGAGGACGGCGGCGACGGCCGCCGCCACGACAAGCTTCGAGTATTTCATCTCGTTGGTGTTCTCGAGTGCGAGTGTGCCGGCGCCGGGGCCGCAGCGCCCCGTACCGCCGTCCTGCCTTCCTGCTCTCCGTCTCGACACCGTAATCCCCGAGCACCTGCAGGGGTTTCCATGATCCACGGCGCCGTGACAAGGGGTGGCGTCACCTCATCGAGGGCCGCCGGGGGGGCTGGCGTACCGGCCCCTGATGCTTCAGCCTCTCCGGTGAGGGCGTTGAGGAGTGCCAAAATCAGAGCCAGCACGAAGAGGAAGGCCACGAAGGCCGCCGTCCAGCGCCGGGCTGCTGACGGCACGGCTCGCCCGCATCCCGGACAGACCGACGCGCTCCCGCCCAGCCTCCGACTGCAGTGTCTGCACCGTTTCATTCCCACTCTCGTCACCTCTCTTGCGCCCGTGCATTCGCGGCGCCATCGCGCCTTCGTTCTCACCGGAGCTTCTTGTCCTTTCCCGTCGGCCCTTCTACTCTCTGTGCTGTCTTAACCAAAACCAACCGCTTCTCTCAGCCTCGAGTACGGTATGCTAGAAGGCATTCGTCAGGTCGTCGACACCATCGAAGACATCGTCTGGAACTGGGGCATTCCCGTGGGGGACGAGAGCATCCCCTTCGTGGTGATCCTCCTCCTGGGTGCCGGGCTCTACTTTACGATCCGCCTGGGCTTCATTCAGTTTCGCCGGCTGGGCCACGGCTTTGCCGTCGTCTCCGGCAAGTATGACGATCCCGACGACCCCGGTGACGTCACTCACTTCCAGGCCCTGAGCACGGCCCTTTCCGCCACCGTGGGGATCGGTAACATCGCCGGTGTCGCCCTGGCCATCCACTGGGGCGGTCCCGGGGCCCTTTTCTGGATGTGGGTCACCGGGATCCTGGGCATGGCCACCAAGTTCTCCGAGGTGACCCTGGCCCAGAAGTACCGGAACGTGAAGGAACTCGACCCGGAGCGCCCCTGGGAGGGGATGGTGGCCGGTGGGCCCATGTTCTACATCGAGAAGGGGCTGGGGAAGGCATGGAAGCCCATGGCCGTCATCTTCGCCGTCTTCCTGGCGGCGGTGGCGCTCTTCACCGGAAACGGGGTGCAGGCCAACACCGTGGCCGACGTCTTCCGAGACGAGTTCGGCATCCAACCCTGGATTGCCGGTGTGACCACCTCAACCATCATCGCCCTGGTCATCATCGGGGGGATCAGCCGGATTGGTAAGGTGACCGGGATCCTGGCACCAGCCATGGCGGGGATCTACGTGGCAGGAGCTCTGGTGATCCTGGCCATTCACTGGGACCAGGTCCTGCCCAGCCTGGGCCTTATCTTCACCGAGGCCTTCAACCCCTCCGCCGGTGTGGCCGGCGCCGGCGTCGGCACCTTCCTGTTCACCATGCTGTGGGGCGTGCGCCGCGGGCTCTTCTCCAACGAGGCGGGCCAGGGGTCCGCTCCCATCGCCCACGCTGCCGCCAAGACCGACGAGCCGGTCTCCGAGGGTGTGGTGGGGCTGCTGGAGCCCTTCATCGACACCATCGTCATCTGCACCATGACGGCGCTCGTCATCATCATCACCTCGTCGTGGGATGACCAGATCGCCACGGACCTGAATCTCGCCAGCGGAAACGTCTCATTCGTCGAGGAGCGCGAGGACGGCCGTTTCGCCTTCTTTCGGGGCGCGCCTGACGAGATCCCGGTGGAAGGCGGCGTGCCGGTCCACGCCGACGTGGGCGACGTGCGCCTCGCCTGGCACGAGGTGGCGGTGGACGAGTTCTACGTCGACCCCGAGCAGACCCAGCCCTTCTCCGGAATCATCTACCCCGGCGACAACCTGGCCGTCTCCGACGACGGGGTTGAATACGAGATGCTCTACGGAAACGCCGTGCAGAACGGAGCACCCCTGACCATGCTCGGCTTCCGCCGGGGGCTGCCCGGCGACTGGGGACACTACATCGTGCTCCTCACCGTTCTGCTCTTCGCAATCTCCACCGCCATCGCGTGGAGCTATTACGGCGACCGGTGCGCCTACTACCTCTTTGGCCCGCGTGCGGTGCTGCCCTACAAGCTGCTCTTCGTCCTCATGCACTTCGTAGGGGCGGTGAGCCCGCTTATCCTGGCGTGGACCATCGGCGACATCCTCCTGGGCCTCGTGATCATCCCGAACCTCATTGCCGTGGTCTTGCTCACAGGCAAGGTGCGGGAGGCTGCGGATTCGTACTTCGAGCGGAAGCCGTGGCTGGAGGGCCAGGCGGAATGACGGCAGGTGTCCGCTACCGGAACTCCACCTCCCGGATGAGGAGGCCGGTGGTGGACACCCGCACCTCGAACCGGGCGGGCCGGTCCACCTCGATGTAGGTGGCCGACCCGTACTCGGTATCTACCAGGAAGGCCAGAAAGGTGTACTCCCGGGCCAGGTGGAAGAGATCCATGGGCTTCTCCTCCTTGAGCGAGTGCACGGTCCGGGTACGGCTCCGCTCTTCCTCGATGTCCCGGTAGCGGCCCGCCAGCCGGTCCAGCTCGTAGTGCGTGTGCAGCCCCAGAACGTTGGCCAGGGGATGCCACTTCAGGATGTGGGCATCCACCAGGACCTGGTCCCCAGCCACCGGCAGGGTCCGCTCGCGGCCGTCCGGGAATTCGACGAAGGCCTGGAAGCTCTGGGGGCCGGTGGGCACCGTGGTGATGATTACTGCCACCTCCTCGTGGGTCAGCGCCCGGTACCCCTGGGTCGAGATCCCGAGGGTGCCGGCCAGGGCCGCCAGCGACAGAAGGAGCGCCCCCACCCCTCCACTCCCCACCGAGCCCACCCAGGCCCGACGCCGAAGCGCCATGACGCCGACCACCAACAGGATGAGGCTGAGCACAGCCAACGCTCCAGCCACGTAGAACAGGGCTCCGCTCGTAGAGATGCCGCCCATGAGGTCTTCGGCTCCAGCTGAGAGTGGGATGTCGGAGGAGGCCCGGTGCGATCCGCTCCGACCCTTGTCTGTCCGCGAGCCGGCTCCTACACCGCCGGCCACTCCTGCGCTCCCCGGGGTGGCCCCGGCGCATTCCGCTCCGGGACTCTCAACTCCCCACCCTTGCCAGCACACGATCCGCGAAGGCCTCCACCAGCCGGAAGGCCCAGTGGCGAAAGGGCACTGTGGCAGGATCCGGCTCGGCCTCGTCCGAGCCCCCGGGTCCGTGGGCGCCTGAAAGGATCTCCTCCAGCTCGGCTGCCAGGGCACCGGCTGCGCTGTCGTCCGGTCCGCCGGCTCCCTCCTCCGTCACTCCCCTCGCTCGGGCTGACCCCACCACCCGATGAACGAAGGCCTCGGGGTCCACGTCGAAGCGCCGGAGGTCTCTCAGCGCCTGGGTGAAGAGCACGTCGTGGGGCCCCTCCCAGATCTCCATGATAACCGCGTCCCGGTAGAGCCGGGGTAGGCATGAGAAGCGCTCCTCGATCCCGTTGCCGCCCAGGAGGAGCATGGCCTCGTGGGTCAGCCGAGTGGAGGTCATGGTGAGCACCGGCTTGCACAGGCTCAGGAGAATCCGGAAATCCATGGCTTCGTGCCCACCGCCTTCCGACTCCCCGTCCGCCTTCCCGCCCCTTGCCCCCGCCCTCTGCTCCCCACCGCGGGCGAGCTCCCAGAGGCGCAGAAGCTCCAGGTACGTCGCCAGCGCCCGCCATGAAGCCCGCTGAATTCCGGAAAGTCTGTCGTCCACCAGGGGGAATTCCCGGAGGGAGCGCCCGAAAGCCGTTCGGAAATCGCAATACGTCGAGGCGATCCGGAAGGCCTGCCGAAGGGTCGATGCGGCACTTTGCACGCAATAGAACCTGGAGGTGGTGAGCACGTACCGAACCAGGTTCGAGAGCCCCCGGTCCAGGGGTCCCACCGGCCATGCCACGGCTCCGTGGAAGGTGATCTCGGCGGTGGCCAGCTCCCGGGTGCCCAGCTTCTCCTTCAATCGATCCACCGTGTGCCCGTTCCGGAGGTCCCCCCCGGGATCCAGGTGGCTGGGAACCAGGAAGAGGGCGACGCCCTGGGCCCCTGCCGGAGCGTCCCCGGGCCGAGCCGTCACCAAAAAGTAGTCCGCGTTCACGTTGGAGCAGAACCACTTCCGCCCGTAGAGCCGCCAATCACCGTCCTCGCGGCGTGCCTCCACCCGGTTCGCCGCTACATCGGATCCCCCCTGGATCTCGGTGACGAACTGCGCTCCGTGCCAAACCCTTTCCGGCGATGAGCTCCGGGTCCGCCGCACCGCCTCGCGGTGAGGCTCCGTGTCGCCCAGAGCCTCCAGCAACCGGACCATCCCGTCGGTGCATCCCAGCGAACAGACCACCCCCGCCTCCCCATTCTGTCCGTACAGGTAGCCCTTGGCGTAAAAGACGAAGGGATTGCCGTGGGGTGCCGCCAGGCCTTCCCCGCCCTGTACCCTGGCCAGCGCTTCCCGGGTGGCGTGGGGCAGAAGAATCCGATCCACCCGCTGCCCGTACGGATCGAAATGCTGGATCCGGGGAAGTCCTTCCGCCCTGGCCGAGCGCTCGGCCAGTTCCCGGAGCGGGCCCGCCACCTCGGCACCCCAGCGGGAGAGGTTCGCCGGGTCGTACCCCCCCGGCCCCAGGTAGTGATCCAGGAGGCGCCGCAGGAGAGGGTCGTCGTTGAACCAGTTGTCGGACAAATCCCGGATGAAGGGCTCGAAGGAATAGTCCACGGGTCATCTCCTGGTGATGTGTCGCCGAAGTCTCGCTGCCATGACCGGCACGTTGTGCCGTTGTCTCGCGGATGGCGGTGCCAGCTTTCATCGAGGCACCAGCCGCTCGGCTCGAGGCCCGATGCATCGGGCCCTGCTGCGTTGCTCCTCCTCGCCATAGCGCTGCCGACAGCGCTTTGCGCTGTTACCGTCGTCGTCGCGTCTTGCAGGATCCCGCGCCTCGACCCTCTCGGTGGCTACCGAACTTCGGCGACACATCACTTGGGTCGATGAATACGGCGCGTCGGCCCTGCGCACCGCCCTCTGGTCATGTATCGTGAGGCCGACAGTTCCGAACCCGGACCACGTTCCAGCACAGCGACGGAGGGCCGCACATGTGCCGCTTCACCTTCTATCGGGGCGAGTCCCTGCCCCTCAGTTCACTGCTCACCGAGCCGGACAACTCCCTCATCCACCAGAGCACCCACGCCCGGGAGCGCACGGAACCCCTGAACGGCGA
>SKVI01000170.1 GCA_007129525.1 Gemmatimonadota bacterium
AGAGGTAGACCTGTCGGGTCCAGATGGCCAGCACGATGGCCAGCACGGGGGGAAGTATCGAGACCCACGTGGGATCGCTCATTCCAGTCTCATGGCTCCTGTTGGGGGTGCGGGGGCTCCGGTACCGTCAGGTCCACTTCAGGGTCGGCCGGCAGGTGCGGGCCCGACGACAGGCACGGATGGTCCTGCAAGAAGAAGCGCAGGGGCCAGTCGCGAGCCTCACGAATGCCGATGCGACCGGAGACCCCTACCTTCGCGTCCGGGACCGATGGGCCCCGGACGAGCTGTAGAGGGGGCTCGTCCAGGGCGTGGCCGTCCAGCGTCCCGTCAACGCCCAGGGCCTGACAGAGGCGGGCCGGTCCGCTGGTGAGATCGCGGTCTCGTTCGCGCCGCCGGACCATGGTGTCGATGCCCGCCAGGGGCTCGCCGGCGCGGACCAGGACTGCTTCCGGGTGGCCCGCCTCGCCGGTGACCACGTTCAGGCACCAGTGCATGCCGTAGATGAAGTAGACGTACGCCCGGCCCGGCGGCCCGAACATACTGGCGTTGCGCCGGGTCCGGCCCGCCGCCTGGGCACCGTGACAGGCCGGGTCGTGGCGACCGATGTAGGCCTCCGTCTCCACGATCCGCACCACGGTGATGGAACCATGGACCCGAGAAACCAGGAACTGACCCAGGAGCGCACGAGCCACCCTCCGGGCAGGGCGGGCGCTGAAGGCCACAGGAAGGGTCTGGGGCCAGTCAGCCGACCCCCCAATGACAGAGCGCCACGCCTCCCGAAGGGGCGTGGCGCTCGTGTCACCGGGGGTCGATCGGCTCATCCGGGAAGGACGGCCGGCTCAGCGAGAGGCCTGTCCACCACCCCGGGTCCGGCGCCCACGCCGGCTCCCGGACGATCCACCGGAGCCCTCGGTGCCGGATGAGGAACCGGCGTTGCCGGCCCGCTCCCGGCGGCGGGCGAAGTCCTCTTCCCAGCCCTCCAGGACCTTCTCGGCCCGGGCGGGCGGGAGAATCTCCTCCACCCGGGACGGATTCGTCTGGAGCACTCTGAAGAGGTCATCCCCCAGGGCGTCCACCAGCGACTCGGCGGTCTTCTGGCCCACGCCCCTGTACGAGTTGCTGAGGTACTTGATGACGCTGTCACGACCGGTGGGGAGCCGCAACTGGCCGGGCTCCAGGACGTCCGACGTGCCAGGGGCCGGCTTGCCGGGCGATGCGGCCTCCTCCGTCCGGGAGGGGCCGGATCCGGCGGCAGGGGTCTGAGCGTCATCGGACGAGGCGGAAGGTCCGCTGATGACCTGGCCTTCCATGAGCGGGGGCGGGCCGTCCTTCCCCTTCCTGCCGCGCCGGCTGGAGAGCCGCGGCCGCAGGCGACGCGAGGCGCCGGCCGCCGGCGCTTCTGCGGCTTCCTTCGTCTCCGTTTCGGGACTGGAGGGCTCGGGAGCCGTGGCCGGATCCCGGGCTCCCTTCCCAGTGGAAGCCTCCGGGGCGGGAGCGCCGCCACCGACGTCCTGCCGGCCGGCGGCGGGGGCGGACCCCCGATCTGCCGTGGCCGGGGTCCCCAGACCCACGTGGAACTGTCCGTTGTCGCCCTTCTGGAGCCGCACGGCGCCGTCCTCGTCGGCCTGCTTCAGGAAGAGGGAGAACTTGCTGAAGCCCAGCTCCGCCTCGTCGAAGTTGGACTGAAGGGCGAGCATGCGCCGCTTCACGTCCGAATCCCGAACCGTGTCGCCTTCCTGGTCCTCCAGGAGATCCTCGATGGCCCGGGTCATGAGATCATAAGCGGGCTTGAGGGCTGCGCCGCCCCGGGCCGGGGCCTCGCTCCCACGGCTGGCTGCCGGAGCCGACTTCTCCCGGGCGGGCTCGGATCGGGGCTCGGACTTCCGGGAGTCGTCCCGTCGCGAACTCCCTCGCCGGGAATCCCGCTCCCGGGACCGATCAGGGGTGGAAGGCTGGGTCCGCTGGCCGCCTCCGGAGGGAATCAACTCGTACTGACCGTTCTCCATCTTCCGGAGCTGAAGCAGGCCCTTCTGGGCCGCCTCGGTGAGGAAGCGGGAGAACTTGCTGAACCCGAAGCTCTTCTCGTCAAACCCGGGATCCAGCTCCAGCATGACCTGCTTGAGCCGATCTGAGCGCATGACGTCGTTGCGCTTCTGCATCTGCTCCACCGACTTCTCCACCAGGACCCAGGGATCCTGGGCGCTGGGTCCCGTGCCGTCGCTGGTCTTGCGGAGCCCCGACAGGGAGGTGTAGGAGTAGTACTCGTCGCAGTTCTGGACCAGGATGTCGGAAGACGACTCCTGGATACCCACACCGATGACGTACTTCCCGTACTCCTTCAGCTTGAGGACCAGCGAGGAGAAATCCGAGTCGCCGGTGAGAAGGATGTAGGTCCCGATCTCGGGTCGGGTGAAGACCAGCTCCATGCCGTCGATGGCCATCCGGATGTCGGTGGCGTTCTTCTTGGAGCTTCCGTAGGCCGGAGCGAAGATGAGGTCGATGGACGCCTCCGACAGGGGAACGATGTACTGCGGGTACCGCCGCCAGTCGGCGTACGCCCGCTGCACCGTCACCTTTCCCTTGATGATGTCGGAGTTGAGGAGCGTCTTCAGCTCTTTGGAAAGGTCGCTCCGCATTCCCATCGTGACATTGTCGAAGTCTACGAGGAGAGCGGCGTTGGGAGCCTGCGCAGGATGTGTTGAAGCATGTTGCCCCTCGATGTGGGGGGCTTTGGCGAAGGGCATACTCATGTCGTTTGTAATCTACTTTCTCTCTTGGTGAACACGCGTTCACCGCGAGGCCTCCCCTCCCCCACCCGCAGCGCGCTCACGTTTCAGAGCGGGCTTGCGGGGGTTGGCCAGGGAGGCCTCCCGGTACTCAGGAACCGGGCAGCGTCCGACCCGCCTCCACGAGGCGGGTGAGCTCTACCCGACGAATCTTGCCCGTTCCCGTCGTGGGAAAGGCATCAAGAAACCGAACGAGGTCGGGCACCTTGTGGTCCGCAAGAGTCTCACGACACCACTCCTGCACTTCCTCCTCGGTCACGATCGCCCCCTCCATGGGAACGATGGCAGCACAAATCGCTTCCCCCAGGAGATCATCCCGCACACCCACCACTGCCGCTTCCAGCACGGCCGGGTGGGCATGGAGCCGATCTTCCACTTCACGGGGATAGACATTGGAACCGCCTCGAATGATAACGTCTTTGCGGCGTCCCACCAAATGGACGTACCCCTCCTCGTCCACGATTCCCAGGTCACCGGTCCGAAAGAAGCCCTCCTCGTCGAACGACGCGGCAGTCTCCCGCGGCTGGCGGTAATAGCCACGCATGACGCCGGGCCCCTTCACCATCAGCTCTCCCAGGCTCTCCACCGGGAGCCGGCTGCCGTCCTCCTCCACCACCCTGATGCTGGTGTCCTGCACCGGCCGTCCCACGGTGAAGCGCCGTTTCTGGCCGGGGTCGTCCGAAAGGGAAAGGCAGAGGGTCGACGCCGTTTCGGTCAGGGAATAGGCCGTCAGGAGAAGGGGACAGAGCTCGGCCTCCACCGCGGAGAACAGATCCTCGCGCATGGGCGCCCCGGCCACCAGCCCCACCCGCAGGGAGCTCAGGTCCCGGGGTGAGTTCCGCTGCTCGTTCAACTCGGCCGCGAAGATCATGGGGACGCCGTAGTGCACCGTCACACCGTACGACTCGATGAGATCCAGGCTCTCAGCGGGCTCGATCTCCTCCTGGAGCACCAGGGTGGCGCCGGTCAGAGCCGTACCCAACACCCCGGGTCCCAGCCCGAAGACGTGGAAGAGGGCCGTGACGCCAATGATCCGGTCGTCGGCTCGAATGCCGACCCCCCTGGTGGTGGCCTCGGCGGCATGAAGCAGGTTTCGACGGGTCAGTTCCACTCCCTTGGGCTTCCCGGTGGTTCCAGAGGTGTAGACGATGGTGAAAAGCTCGTCGGGATCCTCCTCTACCGGGGCTCCTTCATCGCGGCCCCGTCCCGCCGAAACCAGGTCCTCGAACTGGTAGATGCGGTCGTCGTACCAGAGGTCTTCCTCGCCCACCGTCACCAGGTACTGGAGCTCCGGGAGCTGGGGAAGCAGCTCCTCGAAGAGCTGGAGGTAATCCACCCCGTACAGACTCTCCACGGTGATGGCGCACACCGCCTCGGAGTGCCGCAGCATGTACCGGAGCTCCGCCTCGGCGAGCCTGGGGTTCATGGGGACCAGGACCACGCCCAGCCGCGCGAGAGCGAAGAGCGAGAGGACGAATTCCGGGCAACCGGGAAGGATCACCGCCACCCGGTCACCGGGCTCGATGCCCATGTTGGCCAGCGCTGCAGCCAGCCAGCGTGCCTCCTCCGCCACTTGCCCGTACGTGTACGCCTGGTCCCTGAAGACGAGGAAGTCGTCGTCCGGGGTTTCCCGGGCACGCTCCTCCAGCATCTGGGTCAGTGAATGTCTCGGAGCCAGGTCAGAGAGAGCCATGGCATCTCCAGGCGACCATCGTTGCAGGGGGACTTTCGATTCGGGGCATTCCAACGGTTTTCGGCATGGCGTCGGCCGGGCCCACTACATGAGCATCGGGTTTGGGGGTGGACCTCTCCGTCGAGGACCGCCCGCCTACCGGCTGAGAAGATGGAAACTATAGACGGGCACCCTTGCATCGTCAATCGTCGACACTGCCACTGGACTGCAGCACCTCACGGACCAGTCTTGCGGGCACGGGATGGCTCCAGGCCTCCGAACCGGCCTCCCCACGGTGAACCTGGCCGGGCTCGTCCAGCAGCACGAAACGCACCTCGCCCCCGCGTACCTTCTTGTCTCGCTTCAGGTGGTCCAGGGCCTTCTCCAGCGGAAGACCGGGTGGAGGCGCAACTGGAACGTCCAACGCCCTGGCCACCGCCTCCAAATGGCGGGCGGTACCGCTCCGGGTCACCCCCAGGCGCTCCCCCAGTCGGGCCTCCAGGACCATTCCCACGGCAACGGCGGTTCCGTGCGGAAGCCGATACTCGGAGGCCGCCTCCAGGGCGTGGCCCAGCGTATGTCCGAAATTCAGGACCTGCCGCAGCCCACCTTCCCGTTCGTCTCGACTCACGACCCCGGCCTTGATCTCCACCGATCGGATGACGATCTGCGCGGTGGAGTTCTCCTCGCCCTCCAGCAGTCGGGGCGCCAGCTCCTGGATTCTTGCCAGGTAGTCCCCATCGGCAATGGCCCCGTGCTTGACGGCTTCCACCAGACCCTGGCTCCGCTCGGCTCGAGGCAGGGTTCGGGTCAGGTCCGTGTCTGCCAGGACGAGGCGCGGCGGATGGAACGCACCCACCAGGTTCTTGCCCGCCGGAACGTCCACGCCGGTCTTGCCTCCCACCGACGAGTCCACCATGGCCACCAGACTCGTGGGCAGCTGCACCACCGGAACTCCCCGCATGTAGGTGGCCGCCACGAAACCGGCCAGATCGCCGGTGACCCCACCCCCCAGTGCCAGGACGCATCCGTCGCGTCCCACCCCCAGCTTCAGGAGGGTGTCGGTGAGGCGGGCCCACTCGGTGCGGGTCTTGTGCTCCTCCCCTTCGGGAAACTCCACCGAATCCACCCGAAGCCCCGCATCCTCGAGGACCGTTCCGAGGCGGTGAGCGTGAAAACGCATCACCTGCTTGTCGCCGATGACCACGTACCGGTGGGCCTGGGCCCGCTCTTCCAGGAGTTCCGGAAGCCGCCGGAGGATGCCGGGCCCGACCTCCACCGGGTACGCATCTCCCAGGGAGGTGGTCACCATGACCCGGTAGACGCCCGGGTGGCCGGGAACGGGTCCGGCCACCCCCACCGCCGCCTCCGGCGTCGTGTCCAGCGAATCCGGAGTCAGCACGACGAACCCCCGCCCTGGCGAGCCGAGGCCGCAGTCGCCGCCTCATGAGCCTGCGGAGCCTCTGAGTCCATCGGCTCGAGCCAGCGGGAGCTCTCCAGGGGCTCCACCTCCCGAAGGGAGTCGGAGAGCCCGTGGGACCCGGTCACGTTCCGAAGAAGTCGGCCGGACGAGGGCTCCACCATGTCGCCGGCCACCTCGGCCACCAGGTCGTGGACAAAGGGCCGCTCCCTCCACGCCGGGTGGGGGATCACCAGCCGGGGGCTCTCCACGGTGCGGCTCCCGTAGAAGATCAGGTCCACGTCCAGCGTCCGGGGGCCCTGCGGCACCGCCCGCACCCGTCCGGCGGCCGCTTCGGCGGCCTGGAGGATGTTCAGGAGGGACAGGGGCGCGAGGCGGGCCTCGGCCCGGAGCACCAGGTTCAGGAAATCCGGCTGCTCAACGGGCCCCCAGGGCGCCGACTCCACCACCCGGGAGATGGCCCGGACGCGAAGACGACGGCTCAGGAAGTCCAGTCCCAACTCCAGGTGTCGCCTTCGGTCTCCCAGGTTCGATCCCAGCGCCAGCAGCACGGAGACAGGGGGCGTATGACCCCTTTGGCTCATGCCCCCTCACTCCCCCCGACCGAGGACGCCCCGTCCGCCGGGGTCTCGGGCGTCGGCTCTGCCGGCTCGCTCGCAGAATCGCCGGGCGCCCGTCCGTAGCGGTCCTGGACCCGTACCACGTCATCCAGCTCCGCAGTCGAGGCCTCCAGGATGCGGCAGTCGGTCTCGGCGGTGATCCGGTGCAGGGTCCCGGGCTCGATCCGGATGCTCTGTCCCTCCAGGAGGGTCTGCTCGGTGAGGGCGCCCAGCCCGGCCCCCACCTCCAGTCGGAGCCGGCCCTCCAGGAGGTGCAGGGTCTCGTCCTTCTCCTCGTGGAACTGAAGGGAAAGCGCCTCCCCGGCCTTCACGAAG